>JAJTCL010000016.1 GCA_021323255.1 Propionibacteriaceae bacterium
GCTGGAAACAGGCCGTTGAGAAGTTCGCGGACTACGGCCTCACCTTCGGGAATCCGGATTTCGTCAAGTACGCCGAGTCCTATGGGGCACGAGGCGCCCGGGTGGAGTCGACTGAAGCATTCATCCCCACCCTGCAAGCAGCGTTCGACGCCGGCGGCGTACACCTCGTCACCGCACCGATCGACTACGCCGAGAACGTTCGGGTTCTGGTGGATGAGCTCGGCAACCGGGTCTTAGAAGCAGTGGAGAGCTAGCCATCATGCAAACCAGAGTCGCCGTTCTCGAGACCATGGGCGCATCCGCGCCCTACGCATCGTCGAAGCCCCTCGTAATTGAGACACTCGCGCTTGATCCACCGGGGCCCGGTGAGGTCCTCATCCATCTGAAGGCGGCCGGACTGTGCCATTCCGACCTCTCTGTCATCAACGGTGACCGTCCGCGGCCGATGCCCATGGCACTCGGTCACGAGGCGGCCGGCATCGTCGAGCAGTTAGGACCAGCCGCCGACGAAGTCGGTAGCAGTGGCCTGGCCGTGGGCGATCATGTGGTGTGTGTGTTCGTCCCGTCCTGCGGGCACTGTGAGCCCTGCACAGTGGGACGCCCGGCTCTGTGCGAGCCAGGGGCCGTCGCAAACGGCGCCGGCACGCTACTGTCGGGCGCCCGCCGACTGCGTCGGCCCGACGGAACGGCGGTCAACCACCACCTGGGCGTCTCGGCCTTCGCCGACTATGCAACGGTCTCCCGCAGGTCCGTGGTGAAGGTCGATCCTGAGCTGCCGTTCGACCAGGCCGCACTGTTCGGCTGCGCTGTCCTCACCGGCGTCGGAGCGGTCTTCAATACGGCCCGCCTGCCGGCTGGATCGTCTGCAGCGGTAATCGGCCTGGGGGGTGTCGGCCTGTCGTCGTTGCTCGGTGCCATTGCCGCCGGTGCCCGACAGGTCGTCGCGATCGATCTCTCCGAGGAGAAGCTCGCGTTTGCCCGGGAGCTTGGCGCTTCGGAGACCGTCAACGCGGCGGATCCGGCAGCTGTCGAGCAGGTGAAGGACGTCACCCATGGCGGCGTGGAGTACGCGTTCGAGCTCGCCGGTTCCACCAGAGCACTCGATTTAGCATTCCGGATCACAAGGAGGGCCGGGACCACGGTTACCGCGGGGCTTCCACCACCGACCGCGACGATGCCGTTGGAGCCCGTGATCTTGACCGCTGAGGAGCGCACGCTCAAGGGCAGCTACATCGGCACAGCCGTGCCCGGCAGGGACATCCCTCACTACATCGAGCTCTACCGCCGCGGGAGGTTGCCTGTCGATCGCCTAATGAGCGGCGTGTTGAGCATCGATGAGCTCAACGAGGGATTCGACCGGCTGCACGACGGCCACGCAATACGTCAGGTGGTCTCGCTGTGAGGGCACCCGCATGACGACCACGTCGTGGGAGGAGATGAGCCGGCGCTGGCGAGAGCTGACCGAGGCCCAGGCTGAGGCAACAACGCGTTGGGCCGACGCGCAATCGCAACTGGCAAAGACGCTCGCAGGTGCAGGTGCAAGCGGTGATCCGGCCTCCGACGCTGCCGCCATGGCTGACGTGTGGCGCTCGTCAATGGCCCTCGGCGGCATCCTCACCCGCAGCGTTCCCGGAATGGAGGGGGGCGGCTTAGCGAACGAGATGCTCACGCGGATGCTCAACCCCATGTCGACCGCCCTTGTGGGCGGAAACCAGGTCGGCGATGTGATTCGGCGCATGACTGAGGGCCCGCGTCTCGCCGACGTTGGTGGGCTCGAGCGCCAGATGGTCGAGTTGATGGACCTCTACGTCGCCGTGCAGACCGCCACCCGTGCGTATGAGACCATCGTCGCCAGTGCCTGGACCAAAGCCAGCCAGCGCTTCGCCGACGATATCTCGCAGCGGGCACGGACCGGTAAGGGACTCCGTCCAGGGAAAAAGGCACTCGAGGTTTGGATGGACATCGCGAACCAGACCCTTGTCGAGACCCACCGCTCAGCGGAGTTCCTGACGGCGCAGCGTGAGCTGCTCCGCACCGGTATGGACTTCCTGCTCGCCGAGCGTGAGTTCGTCGAGAAGCTTGTGGAGCCCCCGGGATTGCCCACCCGATCCGAGATCGACGAAGTGCACCGGTCGGTGTGGGAGCTCAAGCGCCGAATTCGCGAGCTCGAACGCAGGGATGTAGCTCGATCCGACGGTGCCCAGAACAGGAAGCGATCAGGTCGGTCCGCCGGTCGGGCGCGCACGTCTACTGACCGCCCAAGTCGCCAAAATCCGCGGTCGGAGGACCGATCATGAGCCAAAATCCCCGGGATACGAGCGAACTGCTGCGTGAAGTTTCTGATTTCAACGCGAAGGTGGCGGCTGGGATCGAGAAGCTCGGCTCTATCAAGGACGAGCAGGTCGAGATCGCAACCACACCGAAGGACGAAGTTTTTCGCACCGACAAAGTGACGTTGTACCGCTACCGGCCGCTGGCCGAGGCCAGGATCAAGACACCTGTGCTGATCGTCTACAGTCTGATCGGTCGTCACACCATGACCGATCTGCAGGAGGATCGCTCACTCGTCAGGAATCTGCTCAAGAAGGGCGTGGACCTGTGGGTGGTCGACTGGGGTGACCCGAGCCGCGCCGATCGGTGGCTCACCATCGACGACTATGTGTTGGGGTATCTCGACGACTGCGTGACCGCCATGCAGAACGCAGTGGGAGCGCCTCGGGTCGGCCTATTGGGCATCTGTGAGGGCGGAGTCTTCTCCCTCGCCTATGCCGCGCTCGAGCCGGACCGGGTTCAGCACGTCGTGCTGACGATCACCCCCCTGGACTTTCATGCGGGCGATGACGAAGAAGATGGCCAGCAGGGCTTCATCAACCTCTGGACGCGCAGCCTCACGGCCGAGGACGTCGACCGCATGATCGATGTCTGGGGCGTGTTGCCCGGGGAGTTCATGAGCGCCGTCTTTTCCATGATGACCCCGATACGAAGCCTGTCGAAGTACAACATCGATCTTCTCGACGTGGTCGACGACGAGGCGAAGCTGCTCAACTTCCTCCGGATGGAGAAATGGCTCGCCGACCGTCCCCACCATCCCGGCGAGGCAGCCAAGCAGTGGCTGAAAGACCTCTACCAGGAAAACAAGTTGATCAAGAGCGGCTGGGAGCTCGGCGGACGTCGGGTCGACCTCAAGAACGTCACCATGCCGGTCCTCAACATCTACGCCGAGGCCGACCACATCATCCCCCCACCGACTGTGCGGGCGCTGCAGGGCAAGCTCGGCACTGCCGACTACACCGAGCTGGGGCTGCGCGGCGGGCACATCGGCATGTTCGTCTCGAGCAAGTCGCAAGGCATCGTGGGTCAGGGCATCGTCGACTGGCTAGCAGAGCGGGACAGTTGATGTAGCAGCCGCCCAGAGCATGGTTGGTTCGAGCGGTTGACGACGGAGAGTGAGGATGTCAGGCCATGGATAGCACCGTTCTGACCTCGAAGCGGGTCTCGCCGGAAGCAGTTCTCGCGCACATCGAGCCCGGCGCTGACATCATCATGCCGAACGCGAACGGGGAGCCAGTCAAGGTCATCGACGCATTGGAGGAGCACGCCGACGAGCTGTCGGGCGTCCGTATTCACCAGATGCACGCGCTGCAAGAGCGGCGCTATATCAATGGGGAATTCGGTGATCATCTTCGCTACGTGTGCTACTTCTTGGCACCGGCGTCTCGCAAGGCATACCTGGCAGGTCACTGTGACCTCGTGCCCAATCACTTCAGCGAGGTGCCGAGCCTGTTACGGCGGGCGACCAAGTGCTCCCTGGTGATCGCGGCGGCTTCGCCACCGAACCGACATGGGTACTTCTCGCTCGGGACGAACTGCGACTACACCGCGTCGTTGATCGGCGACGTGCCCTTCTTCCTCGAGTCGAATGCTCAGATGCCACGGACCTTCGGCGGGAACCAGTTGCACATCAGCCAGGTGGTGGGTTGGACCGAGGTCGACTACCCGTTGATCGAGGCGCATAGCGTGATCCCGACGGACGCGGACAAGACCATTGCGGGATATGTCGCCGAACGTATTCCGGACGGCGCGACCATCCAGGCTGGGATCGGCGGCATGCCGAACGCCTTGCTGGGGATGCTGAAGGGCCATCGGGAGCTCGGCGTCCATACCGAGCTGCTATCAGACGGCGTGATCGACTTGGTGGAGGCCGGCGTCATCACCGGCACCCGGAAACTGCTTCGCCGCGGAAAGATCGTCACGACGCTCGCCCTCGGCTCGAAGCGGCTCTATGACTTCCTGCACGAGAATTCCAGCGTCGACTTCGCTCCGGTCGACTGGGTCAATGATCCTCGGGTCATTGCGCGTCAGCCGAGCTTCGTTGCGATCAACGCCACGACAGAGGTCGACCTCTACGGGCAGTGCGCGTCTGAGACGGTCGCCGGGCGGTACTACTCGTCCAGCGGGGGGCAGTACGACTTCTCCCGCGGGGCCATGTACTCCGAAGGCGGCCAGGGATTTATCGTTCTGCAGTCGACGACCCGCGACGGGTCGATGTCGAAGATCCGGCCCACGCTGACGCCTGGCTCTGTGGTCACCACCTCCAAGAACACTGTGGACAAGATTGTCACGGAGTTTGGTATCGCGGAGATGCGTGGACGAACAATCCGGGAGCGAGCGCAGCAACTCATCGGTATCGCCCATCCGCTGTTCCGCGACGAGCTGAGCGCCGAAGCCAGGACACTGGGCTTGATCTGAGCGTTGCAGATGCGGGTCCTGAGGAGGTGGGACTTGCTCGTGCCTCAGCGTCGCGACACCGAGAGCACCAAGTTGGTGGTCGCGGCGATGGCCAGCGAGGCGCCGAGTAGGTGGAGCGCTACCAGCCAAATCGGCAGTCCCAGCTGGTATTGGACGATACCAATTCCCGCCTGAACGATCTCGATCAGCAGTAGCAGCACCACCGCCTTGCTGCGCAGCAGCACAAAGCAGACCACGCTCGCAGCGACGGTCGCGTAGACCACACTGGTGTGCAAGCGCGTGAGGAGCATCGCATCGAGGCCGTTCCGCGGTGCATTCTCATCGCCGGCGTGTGGTCCGCTGCCAGTAACCAGGGTGCCGAGCCAGATCGCCAGCCACATCAGCACGAAGGTGACCCGGGTGGCGGCTACGGACAGGCCCGAGACCCGCGCCGGTACGAGATGCCAGGCCTTCCGCACCAGCCAGACCGCGAGTGCGATCAAGACCATCGACAACAACAGGTGCAACCCCACCACGTACGGGTTGAGCTGGGTGAGTACGGTGATGCCGCCGATGACGCCCTGCAGTGGGATGCCCAGTGCTAGACCACCGGCCAACCAGCGCAGGTCGGGCCGCGGTCGCCCATTGTCTCGATAGAGCATGGCACTGACCAAGGTGAGTGCCGCAGCAATGATCAAGACCAGCGTGAACAGCCGGTTCCCGAACTCGATCGCCCCATGGATCCCGAGCTCGGGATGGGAGACATAGGAGTCCTCGGTGCATCTTGGCCACGTTGGGCAGCCCAGACCCGAGCCCGTCAAGCGAACCAGGCCGCCGGTCACCACAATGACGATGTTCATGACCAATGAGACGATCGACCAGCCTCGCAGCGCGTACGGCCCGCGTACCACCCGGAGCACCGCTGGCAGCAGTCCGCCGCTCCGAACTGCATCGGCCTCGGCCGGCAGCTGCTTCACGACGTCCATCGAAAGCCCTTCCACGCGGCGAGGCCAGCGGCCACCAGCCAGGCTAACAACACGACCACCGACCAGCCCAAAAGCTGTCCGTTCGCTGCGGCGCGCAAGCCCTCGCCAAGTGCGGCAGTTGGCAGGGCCCCGATCAGCGGCTGCAACACGGTGGGATAGCGCTGCAGAGGAATGATGAGTGCTCCGCCGATGACCAGGACCACATAGATCAGATTGGCAAGGCCCAGTGTCGACTCGGCTCGAAGCCTGCCTGCGAGCAGCAGCGCAAGGCACACGAAGGTGGCCGTGGCCAAGATCACCAGAGCCGCCGCCAGCAGCGCTGAGACGGGCGTGAATCGAGGACGCCAGCCAAGAGCGAGGGCAGCACTGGTCAAGATCACCAGCTGGCCGAGGATGATCAAGATCACGGCCAGAGCCTTGCCGGCGAGCAGGCCTGGCTTGCCCAATGGTGTCGTCGCCAGCCGCTCCAGGACTCCGTATCGTCGCTCGAAGGCGGTGCTGATCGCTACGGAGGTAAAAGCTGAGGACCACACGGCCAAAGCGAGCACCGACGGCCCAAGCACGTCAAGACCCTCAAGGGAGGCCCCGGCGAATCGGCCGGCCACCAAGATCGCCAGCGGTATGACCAACGCCAGGAGTAGTTGCTCGCCATTGCGGATGAGAAGCCGCGCCTCGATCAGTCCGTGCCGGATGATCCGCTTGCTGGGCGGTGCGGGGGCCGGAGCGGGGGAGAGGTCCAGCCCTGAGAGGTTCGGCCCTGAGAGGTTCGGCCCTGGGAAGTCTGGCCCTGAGGAATTCGGTACGGTCATGAGACTGCCCGGGCACTGGTGTGGCTGAGAAACACGCTCTCCAGGCTTCCGCCGGACTTCGTCAGCTGCCGCACAGTGCCGGAGACCGCGACGCGTCCGCGATCCACGATGAACACCTGGTCGGCGAGGGTTTCGGCCTCATCCATGGCATGGGTGGTCAGCAGCATCGTGACACCACTGGCGCGCAGCTCCCGCAGCAGCAGCCAGGTGGCGCGGCGGGCATGCGGATCCATGCCGGCCGTCGGTTCGTCGAGGAAAACCAGCTCGGGCCGTCCGACGAGTGCGCCAGCCAGGTTGACCGCCTGCTGTTGGCCGCCGGATAGCCGCCGGTAGGGAGTTCTCACGCAGTCGGCAAGCCCTAGCCGCTCGACCAGCGCTGCCACGGGAACCGGATTCGCGTACAGACCGGCGAGATAGCGCAAGAGCTCGATCGCCTTGATCCCTGACCAGGACCCGGCGCTCTGCGGCATCAGGCCGATCCGGCCGGCCAGCATCTTTGAGCCGGCTGGTAGTCCGAGCAGGCTCACTGTTCCGCGGGATGGCCGAAGCAGGTCGGTGCAGCAGCGGATCAGGGTGGTCTTCCCGGCGCCATTGGGCCCGAGAACGGCGGTAAGCGCCCCAGCCTTGGCCTCCAGGGCGAGCCCGTCCAGAACCGCATGGCGACCGAATTTGACCACCAAGTCGTCCACCCGCACAGCGCTGTCGGGACTGGGCACCGATGAATTCTAGACCTGGCCTGTTCGGGCAAGGGATGGTGTTGGGCGGGTTGACAACCTCAGCGCGAACCCCAATTCCACGGCGGCTGCTCTAGGGGAGCAACACCCTGCAGCGTCGTGGCACCGAACTCCTTGAGGAGGCACAGCGGTCGCGCGCCGTCCTTTGTCAATGCCTCGACCAGATCGTGCGAATGCGTGACCACCACAATCTGGGTGTGCGCGCTGGCATGAGCGATGAGCCTGGCGAGCGCCGGGAGAAGATCAGCATGCAGGCTGGTTTCCGGTTCATTGAGCACCATCAATGACGGCGGCCTGGGACTCAGCAGGGCGGCGACCAGCAGCAGAAAGCGCAGAGTTCCGTCGGAGAGCTCGGATGCGCCTAGCGGTCTCAGCAGTCCATGAGCACTCAACTCGAGGTCGAAGCGGCCGCGGCTCTCCACGATCTGGAGCCGGGAACCGGGAAACGCATCGTCGATCGTGCGATGCAAGGCGTCGACTTCACCAATCTCGATGATGGTTTGGAGTGCTGCTGCGAGGTCGCGTCCGTCCCCATCCAGCACCGGAGTCCGAGTCCCGATCTGACTCTGCCGGACCGGGGCGTCGGTGTCGGTACGAAACTGGTCGTAGAACCGCCAGCTTCGGATCTGTTCGCGCACCGCCAGCAGCTCGGGCGCTCGAACCGGGTCAAGTACCTCAGTCAACACGCTCTCGTACGGTCGCAAGGTGCTCTCGAAGTTTGCCCAAGAATCGCCCCTCGCGGAGGTGCCGCGGATCTCGACTGAGGCACGTGTGCGCCTGACCAGCATGGTGGCGGGCCGCATCACCGGCCCACTCCAGACCATTTCACGTTTGATCTCGGGATCCAGGTTGAACGCCGATGATTCGTCTCGAGTCGGCAGCCCGAGGTCGATCAGGTACGAGAAGTCGTCAGAGGCAAAACCGAGCTGCAGGTTGACCGGTCCGGACCGTGCGGTGCCTTGGACCGGATGCCGCCCCGAGCGGACCGCCGTGCCAAGATGCTCGGGCCCGGCCCACAGGACCGACTCCAAGCCGCCCTCGCGGGCCAGGGAGGAGATGATTCGACCCGAGGCGCAATCGGCCAGCAATCGGAGTGCGCGATAGAGGTTGGACTTGCCCGTGCCGTTGGCGCCGGTGACCACATTGAGCCGCTCCAATGAGAAACGCAGGTCACGCAGCGATCGGTAGTTCTCGATGGCGATCGTGGTCAGCACCTGATGATCAGCCTCACGCGAAGATCTCATCGAGGTTGTAGGTGACGGGTTCTTCAAGCTGCTCATATGTGCAGGATCGGGGGTCGCGGTCGGGGCGCCAGCGATTGAACTGGGCGGTATGCCGAAACCGGTCGCCCTCCATGTGCTCATAGCGGACCTCCACCACCAATTCGGGTCGTAGCGGTATGAAAGAGAGGTCCTTTTTCGCGTTCCAGCGGCTGAACTCCGAGCTGCGCGGTGTCCGAGTCCCCTCTTCCTGCCTGGCCCAGGCCCATGGATGATCATCGAATGTCGTGACCAGCGGCTGCAGCTCCGCAAAGAGCTCCTTGCGGCGGGCCGCAGGGAAGGCGCCGATGACGCCGACGCTGGCCAGCTCGCCGGAGTCCGTGTAGAGACCGAGAAGGAGTGACCCGATACTGTCCGGGCCGCTCTTGTGGATCCGGTAGCCGGCGACGACACAGTCCGCGGTGCGCGCGTGCTTGATCTTGAACATGGTGCGCTTGTCCGGCTGGTACGTGCCAGCGAGCGGCTTGGCCACCACGCCGTCGAGTCCGGCGCCTTCGAATTGTGAGAACCACTGCACCGCCACATCGTGATCGCGAGTCGCAGGGGTCAGGTGAATCGGAGCCGACGCACCAGCCAGAACCTGCTCCAGAGCGACTCGACGCTGCTCGAAGGGCTGCGTGGTGTAGTCGGTCTCGTCGACCGCCAGCAGATCGAAGGTGACGAAGCGGGCGGGAGTCTGCTCGGAGAGCAACTTGACCCGGCTGGCGGCGGGATGGATCCGTTGCTGCAGCACCTCGAATTCGAGCCGGTCACCGACCACCACGATGATCTCCCCATCGATGACACAGCGTTCTGGCAGGTTCTGCTTGATCGCCTCAACCACTTCGGGGAAATACCGCGTCATCGGCCGCTCATTACGAGAGCCGATCTCGACCTCATCGCCATCCCGGAAGATGATCGACCGGAAGCCGTCCCACTTCGGCTCGTACGAGAGATTGCCGGTGGGGATCTCTGAGACGGACTTTGCCAACATCGGAGCAACCGGCGGCATGATGGGTAACTGCATACGCACATTCTCACCGGTCGGTCTGACGTCACTAAGGCGTGCCTTATTTGAACGCGCGAGACGAATTAAGGCACACTGGCGTTGTGAAAAAATACCAGCGGGTCACTTCAGGTGCCGCTGGGGTTCCTCAGAACGTAGAGACCGACGCCTCCACACGTCACCGAGTGGCCAGTTCAATTCTGGAACATGGGCCCTCGACTGCCGCGGAGTTGGCGGAGCGACTGGGGCTGACCCCAGCGGCGATTCGTCGGCATCTCGATGTGCTGCTGGCAGCCGGCCATGTCGAGGCGCGTGAGCAGCGTGTCTATGGTGCCCGCGGTCGGGGTCGCCCGGCCAAGGATTTTGTGCTGACAGACGCCGGACGTTCGGTGTTCTACACCGCTTACGACGGCATCGCCATCGAGGCGTTGGAATTTCTGGCAGCCTCGGCGGGCTCTGAAGCTGTGACGCGCTTTGCGGAGACGCGAATGGCCCGGGGCGAGAAGCGCTACCGAGACCGAATGGCAAACGCGGCACCGGGCACCACCAAGGCCCAGGCTCTCGCGGGCGCCCTCACTGAAGACGGTTACGTCGCTTCCACCCTGCCGTCAGCCCTCGGGGAGCAGCTCTGCCAGCATCATTGCCCGGTGGCACATGTCGCCGAGCGCTTTCCCCAGATCTGCGAGGTTGAGACCGCTGCGTTCTCACGCCTCCTTGGTGTCCACGTACAGCGGCTCGCCACCATCGCGCACGGCGATGGCGTGTGCACGACTCATGTTCCAAATGTCCGCAGCACCACGTCCGATATGACCCCATCCGAAAGGCCATCATCATGACCCAGACTCAGGATCCCACTGTCACCAGACCGGTCGGCACCGGCCAGACCCAAGATCAACATCTGGCTGCCCTCGGTCACTATGAGTGGGGCTGGGCCGATAGCGATGTTGCCGGAGCCTCGGCGCAGCGTGGCCTGACGCCTGAGATAGTCGCGAATATCTCCCGGCTCAAGAACGAGCCGAAATGGATGCTTGATCTGCGGCTCAAGGGCCATCGGCTCTTTGGCCGCAAGCCGTTGCCCACTTGGGGGGCCGAGCTCGGCGACATTGACTTCGACAACATCAAGTACTTCGTGCGCTCCACAGAGAAGCAGGCGACGTCGTGGGATGATCTGCCGGCCGACATCAAGAACACCTACGACAGGCTGGGTATCCCTGAGGCGGAGAAGGCACGGCTGGTGGCTGGTGTGGCGGCTCAGTATGAATCAGAGGTGGTCTACCACAAGATCAACGAAGAGCTCGAGCGCCAGGGCGTGATCTTCCTTGACACCGACACCGGGCTCAAGGAGCACGAGGACCTCTTCAAGGAGTACTTCAGTACCGTCATCCCGGTCGGGGACAACAAGTTCGCGTCCCTGAACACCGCCGTCTGGTCGGGTGGCTCCTTCATCTACGTGCCGAAGGGTGTGCACGTGGAGATCCCGCTGCAGGCCTATTTCCGGATCAACACCGAGAACATGGGCCAGTTCGAGCGCACCTTGATCATCGTTGACGAGGGCGCGTACGTGCACTACGTCGAGGGCTGCACAGCGCCGATCTACTCCTCCGACTCGTTGCACTCGGCCGTGGTGGAGATCATCGTCAAGAAGAACGCGCGCTGCCGCTACACCACGATCCAGAACTGGTCGAACAACGTCTACAACCTGGTGACCAAGCGGGCCACCTGCGAAGAGGGCGCGACCATGGAATGGATCGACGGGAACATCGGGTCCAAGGTCACCATGAAGTACCCGGCGGTCTACCTGATGGGAGAGTACTCCCGGGGCGAGACCTTGTCGGTCGCTTTTGCCGGCGAGGGTCAGCATCAAGACGCCGGATCCAAGATGGTGCACTGCGCCCCGCACACCTCGAGCTCGATCATTTCCAAGTCGGTCGCTCGGGGGGGCGGGCGGACGTCGTACCGCGGCCTGGTCCAGGTGCAGGAAGGCGCTCACCACTCAGCCAGCACCGTCAAGTGTGACGCGCTGCTGGTTGACACCATCAGTCGGTCCGACACATACCCCTACGTCGACGTACGCGAGGACGACGTCTCGATGGGCCACGAGGCGACTGTGTCGAAGGTCAGCGAAGATCAACTGTTCTACCTGAGGAGCCGAGGCCTCGGCGAGGACGAGGCGATGGCCATGATCGTCCGCGGATTTGTGGAACCGATCGCGCGCGAGCTGCCGATGGAATACGCGCTCGAGCTCAATCGGTTGATCGAACTGCAGATGGAGGGTGCAGTCGGCTGATCCGCCCATCGCTGAATACTGACCCGATCGAACCAGAAAGAGACTTCTCGACGTGACCCTGCTCGATCAGGCTGCCGCACGCGTGGCCGGTGCGGTGGAGAGCGCCCGCAAGGTGGCCAGCCGCCTGCACCCGCCAGGATCCTTCGACCTCGGCGACCATCCGGTGCCGACCGGTCGGGAGGAAGCCTGGCGGTTCACGCCGCTGAAGCGGCTGAAGGGACTGCACGACGGCACATTTGTGGCCGGCGGCAGCGCACGCGTGGAGGTCGAGGCTCCGCCGACGGTCGGCTGGGAATTGGTGGACCGCGGCGATCCGCGGCTGGGCAGGATCTACATCCCCAACGACCGTGTCGCCGCCCAGGCATGGGAGTCCTTCGACCAGGCTCGCGTACTTTCGGTGCCACCCGGCCTGGAATTGGATCAGCCGGTGCTGGTGAACGTCTTCGGTACCGGCAGTGATGCGGCAGTCTTCAACCATCTGGTCATCGACATCGGTGCCAACGCCCGAGCCACCATCGTGCTGCAGCACCAAGGCTCCACAACCCGCGCCGGGAACGCCGAGATCATCGTCGGTGACGGCGCATCCCTGATGCTGGTCTCGGTGCAGGACTGGGCCGACGATGCCGTCCATCTTGCGCACCTGCATGCCCGCGTTGGCCGAGATGCGAGCTACCGTCAGGCGCTGGTCAGCTTGGGTGGCGACCTGGTACGGATGGCCTCCTCGGTTGACTTCGCTGATCCGGGCGGCGAGGCGGAGCTGTTAGGCCTGTACTTCGCCGACGCTGGTCAGCATCTGGAGCATCGGCTGTTCGTCGACCACAATGCACCGCACACTCGCAGCAATGTCGACTACCGAGGCGCCCTGCAGGGCCACGGAGCACACACTGTCTGGATCGGGGACGTTCTGATCCGGAAGGTTGCCGAAGGCATCAGCACGTATGAGTCCAACAAGAACCTGGTGCTGACCGACGGGTGTCGCGCCGACTCGGTGCCGAATCTGGAGATCGAGACCGGAGAGATCGAGGGTGCCGGCCACGCGTCGACAACCGGCCGCTTCGACGATGAACAGCTGTTCTATCTGCGCAGCCGCGGTATCGACGAGGCCGAGGCCCGTCGTCTAGTGGTTCATGGGTTCTTCGCCGACATCATCCGAAAAGTCGGCGTACCCGAGATCGAGCAACGGCTGCTCGAGGCGGTCGAGGCGGAGTTGGCGATCAACATCGGATTGCCGTCATGAGCGCCCTGGTTCGCGCCTGCTCCGTCGACGACGTCGCGCCGGAGTCGGCGATCCCGGTTGAGGTACCGCGGAACGGCAGTCGTCTGGAGCTGGCGATCGTGCACAGCAACGGGGCCTTCTACGCGATCGCCGACGAGTGCTCCCATGCCTCGATTCCGCTCTCGGAGGGAGACGTTGGCGACGACGAGATCGAGTGCTACCTTCATGGGTCGCGCTTCGATCTGCGCACCGGAGAGCCGATCGGGCTGCCTGCGACGGAGCCAGTCCCGATCTACCGCTGCCTCGTCGAGGGCAATGACGTCCTGGTCGACGTCTCAGCACCCATCATCAGTGGGGGAGACGACCCCCCCGACTCCCCCCGTAGCTTCGTCAACATCTCGCACACCCAGGAGTTCTGAGCTGTCATGTCCACTCTGGCTATTCGCGATCTTCACGTTTCGGTCGACACCGAGACAGGCCCGAAGGAGATCCTCAAAGGGGTCGACCTGACGGTCCGCAGTGGCGAAATCCACGCGATCATGGGACCCAACGGTTCGGGCAAGTCCACCTTGGCCTACTCCATCGCGGGGCATCCGAAGTACCACATCACCTCAGGCAGCGTGACCCTCGACGGTCAGGACCTGCTCTCGCTCACGATCGACGAGCGGGCCCGCGCTGGCCTGTTCCTGGCCATGCAATATCCGGTTGAAGTGCCCGGTGTTTCGGTGTCCAACTTCCTGCGCTCGGCCAAGACAGCCCTCGATGGTGAGGCGCCGAAGCTGCGGACCTGGGTGAAGGAAGTCAATGGAGCGATGGAACGGGTCCAGATGGACCCGGACTTCGCCAACCGAAGCCTCAATGAAGGCTTTTCAGGCGGAGAGAAGAAGCGGCATGAGATCGTCCAGCTCGAGCTGCTGAATCCACGGTTTGCAATCTTGGACGAGACCGACTCAGGGCTCGACATCGATGCCCTGCGCGTCGTCGCGGCCGGCGTGAACCGCTTTGCCGCCCAGGGCGACCGCGGAATCTTGTTGATCACCCACTACACACGAATCCTGCGCTACATCACGCCGGACTACGTCCATGTTTTCGTGGCGGGTCGGGTGGCAGAGCAAGGCGGTCAGGAGCTCGCGGAGCGGCTGGAGGCGGAGGGCTACGACCGCTACGTGCGCGCGGCTGCGACGGCTGGGACGGAGTAGCGATCATGTCGCTCGATGGTGGGCCGGAATACCCGGTCACCACAGATCTCTCCGATGTCGCGCCGGGCAGTCTTGCGCTGGTTGAAGAGCCGATCGCTTTTGATGTGGAGGCAATCCGCGCCGACTTCCCGATCTTGGAAAGGACCGTGGGCGGGACGCCGCTCATCTACCTCGACAGTGCCAACAGCTCGCAGAAGCCGCGAGTCGTCGTCGAAGCGGTCGAAGATCACTACCTCAACCACAACGCCAACGTCGCTCGCGCCATGCACATGTTGGGCGCGGAGGCGACTGAAGCGTTCGAGGGTGCGCGCGCGCAACTGGCGCAATTCATCGGTGCCCACCGCTCCGAGGAAGTGGTGTTCACCAAGAACGCTTCCGAGGCGCTGAACTTGTGTGCGTACACGTTGGGGGCCTCCCTGCGACCGGGCGACGAGATCGTCATCTCGGTCATGGAGCACCACTCCAACATCGTCCCGTGGCAACTCCTGGCACAGCGCACCGGTGCAGTGCTGCGTTGGTTCGACGTGACCGATGAGGGCCGACTGGACCTGGACAAGGCCGTTGCGGAAGGCCTGCTGAACGAGCGGACCAAGATCGTCTCCATAGCCTATGTGTCGAACGTGCTCGGTACCATCAACCCGATCAGCCAGATCGCTGCCCTGGGCCATGCGGTCGGCGCCACTGTGGTGGTCGATGCCTCGCAGGCCGTTCCGCAGCTGGCGGTGAACATGGCTGATCTTGGAGCGGATCTGGTCGCCTTCACCGGCCACAAGATGGTCGGCCCAACCGGGATCGGCGTGCTCTGGGGACGCTATGAGCTGTTGGCCGCGCTGCCACCATTCCTGGGTGGCGGGGAGATGATCGAGGTGGTCACCATGGCCGGCTCGACGTACGCCCCGCCGCCACACCGCTTCGAGGCGGGCACCCCGCCGATCGCTCAGGCGGTCGGCCTCAGTGCCGCGGCGCAGTACCTGAGCGTGATCGGGATGAACCAGATCACCGCGCACGAACGTGAGATCACCGGGTACGCGCTCGAAGGCCTGCAGAGCCTGCCCGGAGTCACGGTGCTCGGGCCGAACGAGCTGGTGGATCGCGGCGGTGCCGTCTCGTTCACACTGACCGCCGCGGATCAGCAACCAATCCACCCGCACGACGTGAGTCATCTGCTCGACTCGCGTGGCATCGCGGTGCGGGCCGGCCATCATTGCGCGCGACCGTTGCATGAGCGTTTCGGGGTGCAATCCTCCACTCGAGCTTCCTTCTACCTCTACACCACCCGGGCCGAGATCGATGCGTTGATCGAGAGCCTGGACTACACGATCGCTTTCTTCGGGAGGCTGCGATGAAGGTGGAGGAGCTTTACCAGGAGATCATTCTCGATCACTACCGCTCGAAGCATCACAGCGGATTGCGCGAGCCGTATCAGGCCGAGGTTCAGCACGTCAATCCCACTTGTGGCGACGAGGTGCGACTCCGGGTACACCTGGTCGGGGACACGGTGAGTGATGTGTCGTACGAGAGCGTGGGCTGCTCGATCTCCCAAGCGTCGACATCGGTGATGGCGGATCTGGTGATCGGCCACGACGTCGCGCACGGTCTGGGCCTATACGAGGAATTCTTGACCATGATGCAGGGCAAGGGTCAGATCGAGCCCAATGAGGAGCGTCTCGAAGACGGCATCGCGTTCGCTGGCGTTGCCAAGTTCCCGGCGCGTGTGAAGTGCGCTCTGATCGGTTGGTCGGCCTTTCGGGACGCGATCATCCAAGCCAGAGCGCAATAGCTAAGGAGATATGCCAATGACCTACACTCGCAGCTATCAGGATCTTTCGACCGATCCGTCCGAGCCGGAGACTCGACCGTCTGATCTGGTCGCCGATGATCTTCCCGAGGTTGATCTTGGCGAGCCATCGGCGGCGCCGAACGGGCGGCCGCCGCTGGAGGACGTCGAAGAGGCACTCAAGGACGTTGTCGATCCTGAGCTTGGTATCAACATCGTCGATCTTGGGCTGATCTACGGATTGCAGTTCGAGGACGACGATTCCTTGACCATCGACATGACGCTGACCTCGGCCGCCTGCCCGCTGACCGACGTAATCGAAGATCAGACTCAGACCGCACTCGAGGGGTTGGTGGACCGGTGGGTGATCAACTGGGTCTGGATGCCCCCGTGGGGCATGGAGATGATCACCGAGGACGGTCGCGATCAACTGCGCGCTCTCGGCTTCAACGTCTGAGCGCT
>JAJTCL010000270.1 GCA_021323255.1 Propionibacteriaceae bacterium
ATATTTCACCAAACACCCGGTTGCTGGCGCCTGCTAGTCTGGTAAAATGCCCCAGCACAGGCTTTTTTTCCAGGGACCATTGTCGCTGTTGGGTTAATCAGGCGAAAAGCCGGTTTCCGAGCCTTTTCGCGCTCCCTCAGGTTCCGCTTTGTCGGGTTAATCAGGCGAAAATCATCAGCTTAATCGGGTTTGGAAGTGCTGGCGCTGAGAACGCTGGCAGGTGCGCCGCCGAGAGGCTCTTTGAGCGCGCCATTTTTCTCCGCTGATCATCAACCGGACGGTTGCAAGCAAGCGAAAGGCTTGAAAAAACCGCCGGACTGGCGAGAGTCCGGGCGGGTCGGTACCGCGCTGATGCAAACTCCAACTCCGAAATCACCTTTGCCGCTTGGAACCCCCACTTAATAGACGCTCCCGTCCGGAGCGGCAGCCGTGCTGTTCATGCCGAACCGCCGGACCGGAACGAGGCCGTCACTCGCTGTTCTATCGGGCCACGGCCATCAGGGATCATGTCCCTTCTCATGGGAAGCATGTACAGTGCGCCAACTTACCACACCATGTTGATTGAGCCACCCCATGCCTTTCGGGTCCTCCCGCACACCTCGCCCCTTCGCTACCCACGTCCGAGCCACCGTGAAATGGTACAATCCGACCAAGGGCTTCGGTTTCGTCTCACCCGATGATGGATCGCCCGATGTGTTCCTTCATGTCTCGGTCGTCGAGCAGGCTGGCCTGCAAAGTCTGGGCGAGGGATCGATCCTCGTGTGTGACCTGGCCGATGGCCAGAAGGGTGCCCAGGTTTCGGCAATCCATAGCGTGGAGGCCGGTTCCGCCCCAGCCCAGCGGAGCAGTCGTCCGGGATCCGGATCCCGGTATCCCCGCCAGGTCGTCGGTGACTACGATGATTATGGCTTCGGCTCCAGGACAAGCAGTAGTGGAACCGTTGAAGGCACTGTGAAGTGGTTCAACTCGGAAAAGGGCTTCGGCTTCATCATGCCGGACCAGGGTGGGAAAGACGTATTCGTCCACATCCGGGCCGTCGAGCGGGCTGGATTGAGCACCTTGCAGGAGAACCAGCGAGTTCGTTTCACTGAGAAGGCGGGGCAAAAGGGTCCGGAGGCAGACGGCATCGAGGTGATCTGACAGACACTCGGCCGTTTGGAATTGCTGGGAAGCCGGTGGTGGTTGTCAGGTGGCGACCTCGTCTGTTGCGGAATGTTTCAAGTGCCTCGAGAAGATGAAGCATTCTTCATGCGTTATCCCTGAGCTCAACTGCAAGAAGAGGAGGTCGCCATGCTTGTGCATATCATCGCCGACTACGGCCCGGCGGGTGATCTCGCCTTCGCGGAAGTGGTGCAGCGCATCAAGCTCCACCTGCCCGATGCCGAACCGGTGCTGACACCGGTACCACCCTTTGCCACCCTCGCTGCCGGCTTCTGCATCGCGCAGCTCGGGCTCAACGACGCGCCTGCGGGCACGATCATCTACCACAACGTCGCACCTCGCCAGGATCTTGAGGAAGCACGCGAAGCGAACGCCGGTGAGCGTCTCGCCTTCGCCCGCCTGCCCACCGGTGTGCGCGTCATCGGCGTGAACGCGGGCCATGCTTTCAGCTTCGTGCGCGATGCGGCCGACGACCTGCGCTGGGCAGCCGTTCCGGCCGCGGGTTCCCAGTTCCGCTCACGCGACCTTTTTCCGCAGGCCGCAGCCGCCATCGCGCTCGGCCACCCTGACGCTTTGGCTGAGACCATCGACCCTGGGCTCATCCCCGACGTGCCGGAATGCGCCATTGCCTACATCGATGGTTACGGCAACCTGAAGACCACCCTGCGTACCGAGGGTCAGCCTTATGCGGCAGGGACGACCGTGCGCCTGCGGATCGGTCGGCACGAGCACAGAGCGACTGCCGGCGACGGCACCTTCTCCGTCACGCACGGCCAGATGGCCTTTGCGCCGGGAAGCAGCGGGTGGGCGGACAGAACGGGCAGTGAAACGCGCTGGATGGAGATCTTTCTCCGCGGGGGAAATGCCTGGGAAACGTTCCAGCGACCTGGCATCGGAGACCAAGTGGAGGTGCTGGACTGAGCAGCTTGTTGGTGTTCGCGAGGTGAAGCTGACGCGATCCAGTCTGTGAACATCCGGCTGAAAGGATCCAGCAATTACGAGGTGGAGAACCTTGAAGCTCTCACAGATCTTAGAGACTATGCCTGGCTGGAGTTCGAGCATGCGAACTGCGACAGGTCCGCATAAAGGACGATTGACCGTTGTGTCGTCAGTCCTGCTTCACCGGGGCATGGACTACCTGGCGAACCGTCCTCCTCTGGCCATCGCTCCCTTCAAGGCGGGTAAAGCCGAGCGTGAGCGCGCCACGATCGATCTTTTTGAGGTTGTCGAACGCGGATCCGTCTGGGAGATCGAAGAGGCCAGGAGCTTGGCGGACTGGGACGAGAGCCCAGGCCGCACGGCGCGTGTCGTGGTCTGGGGGCGAGGGACCCTCAATCTCGGGCGGTGCCTGCTCGCCGTCGATGTTACGAACGGTGAGGTGCTGGCCTTTGACGAGGAGGCATTTGTCCCCGACCCGGACAGATGGACACGGGCAGAGCCGACGCAAGACGATGTTATGGCAGTTCAGTTCGTTCTTCGAACCCCTAACCCGCCGACCGTCAACGTCGAGGGCTGGTTGCAGAAACTGGCGGATATGCGCTGGGGGCACAAACGTCTGACCCCGTTCCTGGATGTCAGACGTTGATCTCGTCGGTTGCCACACGCTTCAGACGTCTGGCAGCGTGTTGCATGGATATGAATAGGGCAAGTTAATTGCTTAGGATGAGAGTTGTTCGCATTTAAGATGTGAATCCGGTGCGTTCTTTCACTTTCGGCCCAGACAAGACTCCGAGGCAAAGTCATTTTAAAGCTAACTTGTTGTTTTGGCTGCATTTGATCTGTAATAATCTTGTGCATCCGTGCAACACGTTGTCCGCCGTACGAGCCCGTCTACGCTGGCGGGAAGGCCTAGCAACCCACAGAGGGGGCAAGATGCTGATCCGAGGCTCGCTTCTCGCACTGGCCACGCTTGCGGTGCTCACGCCCGGCGCCAGGACCCTGATGGCCGCCGATGCCTACCCGTCCCGCGTCGTCACGATGATCGTCCCCTACGCTGCCGGCGGGCCGACCGACACGGTGGCGCGGCTGATCAACGAGCCGATGACCCGCTCGCTCGGCCAGCAGGTGGTCGTGGAGAACGTTGGCGGGGCCAGCGGTACGATCGGTGCCGCGCGCGTGGCCAAGGCGGACCCGGACGGCTATACCTTGATGCTCCACACTTCCGCCCAGGCCACGAACGACCTGCTCTACCGCAAGCTGCCTTATGGCTCCCACGCCGCGTTCGCGCCGATCGGAGTCGTCACCGTGACGCCCATGACCCTGGTGGGCAAGGCCGACCTACCGCCGAACTCAGCCGGCGAGGTTCTGGACTATATCCGAACCAACAAGAACAAGGTCACCTACGGCAACGCCGGGGTCGGCGGTCCCTCACACCTGTGCGGCATGCTGCTGATGAGCATGCTGGACACGCCGATGACCCTGGTTCCCTACAAGGGGACGGGCCCGGCGCTGACCGACCTGCTCGGCGGGCACATTGACCTGATCTGCGATCAGGCGATCAATACGATCAGTCACATCAAGAGCGGCAAGCTCAAGGCTTACGCCGTCGCGAGCCAGAGCCGGGTGGCTGCCTTACCCGATCTGCCGACCCTTGACGAGGCCGGGCTGAAGGGCTTCGAGACGACGGTCTGGCTGGGGATGTATGCACCCAAGGACACGCCCAAGGCGGTGGTTGACAAGGTCGTGACAGCTCTGCATGCGGCGCTTCAGGATCCGAAGGTGGTCGAGCGGCTGGCTGACCTTGTAACCGAACCCGCTCCCCTTGACCGGGCAACTCCTGAGGGGCTGCAGGCGACGGAGGATGCAGAGATCGCCAAGTGGAAACCGCTCATCGAGAAAGCAGGCGTCTACGCTGACTGACCGGATGCGGCAGATGTCGTCACGGCCCACCGGCCTAGGAAGACCGCCGCCCTTCACCTTCTCGCCAACGCAAGGTGACACCAGACCGCAGCGTGTTGTACGGAGGCCATGAGAGCAAAGACTATCGGTTCTGTCAGATCTCGCGCCAGCTCACTAGATGTAATGGTTCCTCCACATCCGTGTGGCACCAGGATTTGTGGATTTGGCGCATTTTGGCGCGAGATCTGACGGAACCAATGCGAATGGCCGCGGGTCATATCCTGCTCAGCACCGCACTCCCAATCTCTTGACGGTGCCGCTGTGACAGTTTGAAATCCGTCACAGGCACGAGAGGGACGGAGTTGGATGGTCGCACCGCTGGTCTTTATTGGAGCAGGCGTCGTTGTCGGGGCCGGGGCCATCTGGGCGGCCTTCAGGGGAACGATCACGGCGAAGCGGGTCAGCCCGGACGGGTGTCCCCTGGTTGCCGCGATCCACTGCGGCGACACCGGCGAGATGATCGGCATTTACGGCAGGAAGGGGGGCTATGGGGGAACCCTCTGGCGTCGCAGCGAAATCTCCATGGGGACCCTGGAGTTTGATGCCCGGCGAGACCTCTCAGACCTGATCAACACGCCGCGACCCGTGCTGCCGCCGCTGTCATCCACGGCGGTGAACGGGGCTCAGCCGCAGGCCCGGCTCCCGCTGGATTTTTCGCGTCCGCTCAAGACCGCTCAGGACAACCGGGTTGAGATCCTGGCGGAAGA
>JAJTCL010000017.1 GCA_021323255.1 Propionibacteriaceae bacterium
CCCTGATCGCCTCAGCCGCCCCGGCGGTATCACGAACCAGCAGCACGACGTCACTACCCGCTTCCGCCAGGGCTGTGACCAGGGCCCGACCGATCCCCCGATTAGCGCCAGTCACGACGGAGACCTTTCCGGAAAGGGAAAACGCGTCGAGGACAGACATTGCTTGCTCCTAGTTGCTGGCCGGCTGGGAGACCCCCGACGCCGCGGCGGAGGGGTCTTGAGTCTCGAAGAATGTCCGTTCCGGAAGCGCCAGCTCACCGTGCGCCACCAGAACCGCAGGCCCGGTCAGGTAAGCCTGTTGCTGGGTCAGCTCGACCTCAACCCTGCCTCCAGGCGTCTCGACACAATAAGTCACCGGCAACGGCGTCAGATCCTGATCATGGAACCGGGCACCGGCCGCCGCGGCGACGGTACCCGTTCCGCAGGAGTGGGTCTCGCCGACGCCGCGCTCATACACGCGCATGGCGATGTGCTGCGGGCCCAACCGGCGTACGAACTCCAGGTTGACCCCGTCGGGAAACTCCTCGGCCGGCTCCCAGCGGGGAGGTGCATGCAGCTGCAGCAGGTGGAGGTCGTCAACAAAGCTCACCGCATGGGGGTTGCCAACATCGGCCGTCAGTGCCTTGAATTCGGCACCATCAGCCGTTGTGACGACGACTGGCTGACCTCCAAGCAGAACATTGCCCATGGTGACTCGGATCCTGCCATCCGGCAGCGCTGTGGCCACTTTGAGGCCGTCCCGCGTGGCGATCTCAACGACTGGTCCACTGACCAGATCTTGATCAAGCAGGTATCGGACGAAGACTCGGATTCCGTTGCCGCACATCTCCGCGATCGATCCATCAGCGTTGCGATAGTCCATGAACCACAAAGCACCATCGCCCTCCCAGTCAGCGACATGCTTTGCGAGTACGGCTCGCAGCAGCCCGTCGCCGCCAATACCTGCCCGCCGGTTGCAGATGAAACGAACCTCCGCAGGTCCGATCTCGAGCATGGATTCGCGATCGAGGATGAGGACAAAGTCGTTCTGGGTGCCGTGCCCCTTCGTGAACGACCACCTGCGCATATGATCAGTCTTTCATCTCCGCTGTCCGTGCCAGACTGTCCGGCACCACACCACTCCCGCTCGGCCCCGCCAACGCGTACGCGGCCGAAACCAGCTCCGTGTGGTCATAGGGCAACCAGCTGATCCGCGCATCCTTGCGGAACCAGGACTCCTGCCGGCGGGCAAACTTCCGGGTACCGATGACGGTCAGATCTCGAGCCTGGGCTTCACTGATTTCGCCGTCGAGATACCGCAGCACCTGCCGATACCCGAGCGCCCGCGAGGCGGTGAGGCCGGCGCGAAGGCCGGCTTCCTCGAGCCGGCGTACTTCATCGACGAAGCCGGCGGCCCACATCGCCTCCACCCGGGCGGCAATCCGCGCGTCGAGCGTTGCGCGATCGATTGCGATGCCGATCTGCACAACATCGGCGAGTCGATATCTGTGCTCAGGCAATACGGCGGAGAATGATCGGCCCGTCAATTCAATGACCTCCAAGGCGCGGATGACCCGACGGGCATTGCCCGGAAGGATGCGCGTTGCGGCCACCGGATCGGCCTCGCTCAACCGCAGATGGAGTCGCTCGGCCCCTTGCGTACTCAGTTCGTGCTCCAGGCGCGCCCGGACTGCCGGATCAGTCCCCGGGAAATCGAAGTCGTCGATAATGGCTCGGACGTACAGCGCAGATCCACCGACGACAACTGGGATGGAGTTGCGGGCTATGCAGTCTGCGATGGCCTGCCGTGCCAGCTGCTGGAACTCCGCCACTGTCGCGTTTTCGGTGACATCGAGCAAATCAATCATGTGATGGGGGATTTCGGCGCGCTCAGCCTCTGACGGCTTGGCCGTACCGATGTCCATGCCACGGTAGACAAGCATCGAGTCGGCGTTGACTATCTCGGCTCGGCGCTCCTCGACGTCATACCGCCGGACGAGGGCCGCTGCCAGACTCGACTTGCCGGCCGCGGTCGGACCCACCAGCACTACGGTCACCCCCACAGTGTGGCTCAGCCCGTTCCCTCACGGGCGCGGTGTATACAGCGTCTGGAACCAGGAGTACAAAAGAAGTTCAGTGCTAGAAGAGCGCTGCTCGTCTGGGGCTGGCGTCCGCGCAGCGGGCGTGTGTCATGTCTCCCGTGAGAGGTGGTAGAGATGGGGATCTTCGACAAAGCAAAAGATGCGCTCAGCGGGCAAGGCGAGCAGGTCGACGCTGGTGTCGATAAGGCGGGCGACTTCGTCGACGAAAAGACCGAAGCCAAATACGGCGAGCAGGTCGACAAAGGCCAGGACATGGCAAAGGACCGTCTCGGCGAGATGACAGGAGACCAGCCAGAGCAGCCGGCCTGAGGGCTTCTGCGGCTGGCCGAGTTTGACTCAGCCTCCCGCAATGGCCGGAGCCATCGGATCGGCTGACTCTTTCCTCTGCTCCCGCTGGATGTACTCCTCGATTGCCTCGATGTTGTCTTTCGAGCGCCGCACCACGGCGACGAGGGCGCTCATGGTGGCAACTTCCTCTACCTGTTCCTTGATGAACCATTGCATGAACTGGTCAGAGGCGAAGTCGCTTCCCTCACGTGCGATCCTGGTCAGCTCATTGATTTGAGCAGTGACGCGGCGCTCCTGCTCGAGGGCGAGCTCGACAGGAGCGACGACATCAGGAAAGTCCACCAGCGGGGCGCTGACCCCCGGAACGCGTGCGGCTGCGTCCTGGTCGATGAGGTACTTGATCATCATCATCGCGTGGTCGCGCTCCTCCAGTGCCTGATCGTAGAAGAACCCGGCCATTCGCGGCATCGTCAGCGCGTCGTAATAGACCGCACATGCCACGTATTGCTGGTGAGCGGCGAACTCATGCCCGATCTGGATGTTCAGCTGCTCAACAAATCGTTCGGCGGGCATGCAGCGGCTCCTCAGCAGCTTGGTTAGTGGCCAGGGCAGGTTTGGGCGAGCTGTAACGTACCAGGGGCGCCGACAGTGGGAATGCCCAGATGGATTGCAGGGCGAGCGGGTGCCGATCGACTGCTCTGCCAGGCGTCGCCACCGCGGGTGCGGTGGAGCGCGAGCAGTCCGGCGTCGGCGTTGAGGTGGTGCGGGGCCGCGTAGGTGATGATCACGTCGGCGATATCGCCCGGACGCGGCCGGGCCTGCGGCTCCTCAGGCACTAAGACGTGGACCAGCCGATTGTCTCTGGCCCGTCCGGAGAACCGATGTGTTTGGGCATCCTTGCGGCCCTCGCCATCGGCGAACATGACTTCGACTTGTTGGCCGACCTGCTTCAGGTTCTCCTGCCAGGCGATTTCGCCGACCAAGTCGACCAACCGGTCATAGCGCTCCTGGACGATGGCCTTGGGCACCTGGGCATCCATCGTCGCCGCGGGCGTGCCTTGGCGTATCGAGTATTGGAAAGTGAAAGCCGCGGCAAACCGCGCTGCTTCCACAACATCGAGGGTGGCTTGGAAGTCCGATTCCGTCTCTCCGGGGAAGCCGACGATGATGTCGGTGGTGATTGCCGCTTCCGGCATAGCGGCACGGACTTTGTCGATGATGCCCAGATACCGCTCGCTGCGGTAGGAGCGCCGCATCGCACGCAGGATCGTGTCGGATCCAGATTGCAGCGGCATGTGCAGTTGGGGCATCACATTAGACGTCTCAGCCATCGCCGCGATGACGTCGTCGGTGAAGTCCTTTGGATGAGGAGAGGTGAAGCGGACCCGTTGCAGCCCGTCGATTTCGCCGCAGGCACGGAGCAGTTTCGCAAAAGCCTGACGGTCGGAGAATTCCACCCCGTACGCGTTGACGTTCTGCCCGAGCAGCGTTACTTCTTGAACTCCTTCGGCGACCAACGCCCTGATCTCGGCAAGGATCTCGCCTGGCCTGCGGTCGGTTTCGCGGCCGCGCAGCGCGGGGACGATGCAGAAGGTGCAGGTGTTGTTACAGCCCACGCTGATGGACACCCAGGCCGCGTAAGCCGACTCTCGACGAGTCGGCAGATTGGAGGGGAAGGTCTCCAAGGCTTCCTTGATCTCGACTTGCGCCTCGTGCTGGATTCGGGCACGTTCCAGCAGCACCGGCAGCGAGCCGATGTTGTGTGTGCCAAAAACCACGTCCACCCAGGGCGCGCGGGCAAGGATCACGTCCTTGTCCTTTTGAGCTAGGCACCCGCCTACTGCGATTTGCATGCCGGGATGGGCCTTCTTGGCCGGCAGCAGGTTACCGAGACTTCCGTAGAGCCGGTTGTCGGCGTTTTCACGCACTGCGCAGGTGTTGAACACCACGACGTCGGGTTGCGTCTCTGGTGCCGATCTGCGGTAGCCCGCTTGCTCCAACAATCCAGCGAGCCGCTCGGAATCGTGCACGTTCATTTGGCACCCGTAGGTGCGAATCTGATACGTGCGCGGAGGCGTGGCCGGCGGCGCGTCGGAAACTCTCGACATAGCAGACCAAGGGTAATGCCGTCTATTTCTTGCGCTGCTCGCGCATCGCGCGGTGGATCGGCCGCTCGCACCCGGCAGGCGCCAGAGCGGGCTGCCCGTCATAGTGCACCGGCCCTTAGGGATAAAGTGCCAGGTTGTGAGCGTTCCGCCCAGCGGCGAACAGTACGAGATCGTCTCCGGTAGGCATCGCGCTGTTGTCACCGAGGTGGGCGCGACGCTCCGCAGTTTCACCGTCGAGAGCCGAGATGTCGTACGCGGGTTCGGCCTTGATGAAATGAGCAAGGCTGGCCGCGGGCAGAATCTGATTCCCTGGCCTAACCGGATTCGCGACGGCCGCTACACCTTCAACGGGGTCACACATCAGCTGGCGCTCACTGAACCCGCCCGGCACAACGCCAGTCATGGGTTGGCCCGCTACCTGCCGTGGATTCTCGTTGAGATGACCGCTGACGCAGTGACCCATCGCGCTCGCATCCACCCGCAGCCCGGCTGGCCCGGCACGCTGGAGGCAATGATCACCCACCGGGTCGGCCCGGAGGGACTGACCGTCACAGTGGAAGCGACCAACATCGGTGCCGCCGAGCTGCCGTTCGGCTACGGCGCGCACCCATACCTGACTGTCGGGGAATCGATGGTCGATGAGGTCGCGCTCACCGTGCCCGCGGCGTCCTACCTGGAGGTGGACGACCGGCTCCTCCCGGTCAAGATCTCACCGGTTGCAGGCACGATCTATGACGTGCGCCGCGGTGCCGTCCTTGGGTCGACCAGCCTCGACACCGCGATGACCGACCTTACCCGTGATGCCGACGGGCGCTGGCGGGTGAAACTGGAACTCGGCGACCGCTACACCGAGCTGTGGGGCGACGAGGCGATGCGATGGGCGCAGGTCTTCACCGGAGGGCCGAACCGTGACGGGTCCATCGCCGTTGAGCCGATGACCTGCGGCCCGGACGCATTCAATCCCGGCCCGACCCACGGTGACCTAAAGGTCCTATCGCCAGGTGAGACCTTTGTCGGCCAATGGGGGATTTCCGGCAGATAGTCTCGCCACGCGTCGAGCTCCGCAAGACTCCCCGAAGAGAGTCGAGTCCCGTAACAAAAACTCAATACGTATCTGCCGCTCTTTTCATCCGCCAAAGGTCTAGGGTCGGCCCCATGACGGAATCCGAAATCTCGTCAGAGGATGCGCCCACCGGAGCGGAACCAGAGTCGGACCACATTCCGGATCCAACTACTGGTCCGTCGGTAGCTCCAGACCACCTTGGCGGGCCCTTGGTGGTGCTGAGCAATGTCGACAAGCACTTCGGTCAGCTACACGTGTTGCAAGACATCAACCTCACTGTCCACAAGGGTGAGGTTGTGGTCGTACTGGGACCGTCGGGCTCGGGCAAGTCGACCCTGTGCCGGGTCATCAATCGTCTGGAGACGATCGAGTCCGGAACGATCACCATCGACGGCGAGCAACTGCCGGATGAAGGCAAGGGACTGGCACATCTGCGCGCCGATGTCGGGATGGTGTTCCAATCGTTCAACCTTTTTTCCCACAAGACGGTCTTGGAGAACGTCACGCTCGGTCCGATCAAAGTCCGCAAGAAGTCCGCGGCGGAGGCCAAGAAGCGCGGCATGGAACTGCTCACCCGCGTCGGAGTCGCCTCGCAAGCCGAGAAATATCCAGCTCAGCTATCTGGCGGCCAGCAGCAACGTGTAGCGATTGCCCGGGCACTCGCCATGGACCCGAAGGTGATCTTGTTCGACGAGCCGACCTCAGCCTTGGACCCGGAGATGGTGAACGAGGTGCTGGATGTGATGATCTCGCTGGCTCGCCAGGGCATGACGATGATCGTGGTCACCCACGAGATGGGTTTCGCCCGGAAGGCCGCGAACCGGGTGGTGTTCATGGATGAGGGCCTGATCGTGGAGGAGGCTGACCCGGACTCGTTCTTCACCAGTGCGGAGACCGCACGAGCTAAAGACTTCCTGAGCAAGATCTTGACCCATTAGACAAACGCAAGGAGAGCAATGCACATCAGCAAGAAGATTCTCGCCGTCATGGCGGGATCAGCATTGGCGCTGACCATGGCTTCGTGTGGTGGCGGTGAAGCCGGAAGTACGGCCGGTGAGACCATCACCATCGGCATCAAGTACGACCAGCCGGGCCTTGGTCAGAAGGTCGGTGAGGACTACAAGGGACTCGACGTCGACGTGGCGCGCTACGTCGCCAAGGACCTCGGCTTCGAGGGCGACAAGCTGATCTTCAAAGAGACTCCGTCGGCACAGCGGGAGACTGCGATTCAGGGCGGTCAAGTCGCGCTGATCTTCGCGACCTATTCGATTACCGACGAGCGCAAGCAGAAGGTCTCCTTCGCTGGTCCGTACTTCATTGCCGGTCAAGACCTGCTCGTTCGCGCCGACAACACCGACATCACCGGACCGGACGCGATGAACGGCAAGACGCTGTGCTCGGTTACCGGCTCGACCCCGGCTGAGAAGATCAAGAAGGAGTACGCGACCACGGTCAAGCTGTTCGAGCAGGACACCTACTCCAAGTGCGTCGAGGCGCTTGTTGGTGGCACTGTTGACGCGGTTACCACTGACAACGTGATCTTGGCCGGCTTCGCCGCACAGCCGCAATACGCAGGCAAGCTCAAGGTTGTCGGCAAACCGTTCTCGACTGAGAGATACGGCGTAGGCCTGAAGTTGGGCGACACCGAGCTCTGCGGCAAAGTGAATGCTGCCATCGAGAAGATGATCTCCGACGGATCCTGGCAGAAGGCTGTCGATGACAACGTTGGCCCATCTGGGTTCAAGGTCGACACATCGACCAATCCGCCGAAGCCTGACCCTTGCGCGGCGGCCTAGCGACTCGGGGTGATTGGGGCCGGCATGTTGCCGGCCCCAGATAGCGGAGGGGGTGTGTTGGGTGCTGCAGGGCCTTTCTGAGCTGTTAGCCGAGTACAACGTACTGGCCGCATTTTGGATGACGATCAAGCTAACCGTCGCGGCCGCCATCGGGGCCCTGCTGCTCGGCACCATCGTTGCGATCATGCGGGTCTCACCGGTTGCAGTGTTCAGGTCGGCCGGAACAGCGTACGTCACGCTGGTGCGCAACACACCCTTGACACTGATCGTGTTCTTCTGTGCGTTCGGGTTCTACATCACCCTGCAGTACCGGATTGGGCCACAGAACTCACCGATCGATGTGCAGAATTTCCGCTGGGGGGTCCTCGGGCTCGCGATCTACCACGCCGCATTTGTCGCTGAGGCGCTGCGGAGTGGCATCAACACCGTCCCCAAAGGTCAGGCCGAGGCCGCTAGGGCCATTGGCCTTGATTTTCGAACTACCTTGTCCAACGTGGTGCTGCCCCAGGCATTTCGCGGAGCCATCGCCCCGCTGGGGAATGTGCTCATCGCACTTACCAAGAACACGACCGTAGTGGCCACCATTGGCGTAGCCGAGGCCTCCTACCTCATGAAGGGCATGATCGAGTTCCGTCCCGACCTGATCTACATCATCTTCGGGATCATGGCAGCCGGGTTCGTGATCTTGACGCTTCCCCTTGGGATTCTTTTCACCACCTTGTCGCGGCGATTGGCGGTGAAGCGATGACTGCCGAAACGAGCGTGCTGTTCGACGCTCCCGGGCCCAAGGCACGCACGCGTCACCGCATCATCGCAGTGGTCGGCAGCCTCGCCATCCTTGCACTGCTTTACCTACTGATCCGGGCGCTTGCTGCGAAGGGCCAGTTCACTGCCGAGAAGTGGGCCACGTTCCTTGACCCGGTGACCTGGACCGCCTACCTGCTGCCAGGTCTGCAGGCCACCTTGGTCGCAGCCTTTTTCTCCATCATCCTCGCGATCATCGGCGGAATCTTGCTAGGCATGGGCCGTTTGTCCCAGCTGAGGCCGGTGCGGATGGCCTGCGGTGCCTTTGTCGAATTCTTCCGCGCCGTTCCGGTGCTGATGATGATGCTCTTCGCCTACTACCTCTTCCTTTTCGGCTTCCAGATTTCAGGCGCCGCTCTCCCACTGTTCGGCGTCGTCGCTGGGCTGACGTTCTACAACTCCTCCGTGATCGCTGAGCTCATCCGCTCCGGAGTTGGGTCGCTGCCGAAGGGTCAGCAGGAGGCGGGCCTGGCCATTGGGCTGACCCCCTTTGCGACGCTTCGGCTGGTGCTGTTGCCGCAAGCCATCACCTTGATGCTGCCGTCCATCGTCAGCCAACTCGTCGTCGTCTTGAAGGACTCCGCTCTCGGGTTCCTGATCTTGTACCCGGAACTGGTCCGCAGCGGCCAGACTCTGGCCTCTCTCCAAGGAAACCTGATCCCGACCTTCATCGTGATAGCTGCGATTTTCATCCTCATCAACTATCTGCTGACTCGACTGGCCCACTACCTGGAGCGCAGGTTGCAGGCCCGAAGGCGCGGGCCGAAGCAGCCCGAGTTGGAAACAGTGATGAGTCCAACGCTACCGGGAGGCGCGCTCGAAGTATCCGGTCAGACTTAACGAGCAGTCTCGGTTGCCCTCGACTCTCGAACGACCGTCACCTTGATCTGGCCCGGGTAAGTCAGCTCCTCTTCGATCTGCTTAGCGATGTCGCGAGCCAGAACCTGCGCTTCAATATCGTCAACGACCTCGGGAGCCACCATGACCCGAATCTCACGGCCGGCCTGCATCGCGAACACCTTGTCCACGCCTTCCCGGGCAGAGGCAATCTCCTCGAGCCGTTCCAGACGCTGCACGTAAGCTTCGATGCTCTCGCGCCGAGCTCCCGGCCTGCTGCCGCTGATCGCATCGGCGGCCTGAACCAGCACAGCCTCGACGGTGCGTACCTCGACCTCGTTGTGGTGGGCCTCGATGGCATGCACCACATCGGGATTTTCGCCGTACCTGCGAACCAGATCCGCCCCGACGATCGCGTGCGACCCCTCCACCTCATGCGTCAGTGCCTTGCCGATGTCATGCAGGAAGGCGGCACGTTTGCAGTGAGCGACGTCGAGCCCGAGCTCGCCCGCCATCAGCGCTGCAATGTGTGCGCTCTCCACCAGGTGTTTCAGAACGTTCTGGCCGTACGACGTGCGGTAGCGCAGCGTGCCGAGCACTGGAACAAGCGCTGGATGCAGATCAGAGATTCCCACCTCAGCCATCGCATCTTCGGCCGCCCGCAGACACTGAGCCTCAATCTGACTCTTGCTCCGCTCATGCACTTCCTCGATGCGAGCTGGATGAATTCGGCCGTCAGCTACTAGCTCGGTCAATGTCATGCGGGCGGTCTCTCGCCGTACCGGATCGAAGCACGACAACAACACCGCCTCCGGCGTGTCGTCGATCATCACGTTCACTCCGGTCACTTGCTCGAAGGCCCGGATATTGCGGCCTTCCCGACCGATGATTCGACCCTTCATGTCATCGCCGGGAAGGTGTACCGCCGAGACCACCGACTCTGAGGTCAGCTCAGACGCCAGACGCTGGATGGCGCCCACAATGATCGTCTGCGCTCTCCCGTCTGCCTCCCTGACCGCCTGTCGTTCGATGTCACGAGCCAGCAGCACCGCCTGCCGCTTTGCATCGTGCGCGACAGCAGCGACCAGTTCTGCCTTGGCCTGCTCGGCTGTCAAACCTGCGATCCGCTCCAACGTGCTCTGCTGCTGCGCTTCAAGCTCTGTGAGCATTCGGCGTTGACTCTTGAGCTCGGTCTTGAGCTCCTCGAGCTGCCGAGTTTTGTCCTCCAGCCCACGCACGTCGCTGTCGAGACGTTCCTCCCGATCCGAAAGGCGTTGCTCGCGGCGTTCCAGGTCAGCACGTAACTCCCGAAGCTCGGTCCGCCGAGCGAGGGACTCTTCCTCGGCCTCGGCCCGCGCTGTCTGCGCCGAGGCCAGCAACGTCTTCGCTTTCGCGCGCAAGTCCTCGAGCTGCGTCTCCGAGGTTGCCTCTTCGCCGGAGCCGTGATCTGGGCGGCCTGTCTCAGTGCGAGGCGTGCCCGGTTGCGCAGAGCTGGAAGGACGAGCCGAAGACGTGGAATGGGCGGTTCTCAGTTGCTGGCCGGTGCTGTCGTGGTGTCCACGTCGAACCATGACCAAGGTGGCCACGCCCACCACAGCGGTGAGCAAGAAAAGGCCGACAACTACAAGTGCTTGAAAGACCCCGGTCACCGTTGCGCTCCTGTCTACACGCTTGAGCGTGTACCTCAAGAGGATCCGCAACGCGAATATGCAAAATCAGTCGACGTTCAGTCAGAACGCCGGGTTCCTCATTAAGTCCTCTCAATCAAGAAGAAACTGATTTCCATTGGTTACTACATCCGGAACACTGTTTCGTCCGGGCTTTCGTCATATCGTTCAGGCGTGGCAGATACCTCGTGACTGCAGAGTATGTCCGGCCCTCGCCCTGGTCAAGCACAAAAGTGTGGCCCTCGGCTAGCAGACAAGGCGCCAGAGCCGCGGCTCACCCACCCAACACATCGGCCAAGACTTGGGTCGTGATGCCAGCATCGAATCCGCGTCGCCCGAGTATTCCGGCCAGCCGCCGATACTGAACTTCGCGCGGTAATCCATTCATCGCCGCCCGTTTGCGCTCGACCAGATCACGAGCAGAAGTGAGCTCCGCACTGCGATCAACACCGTCAAGCGCGCTGTCGATGTGGCTCGGCTCGATTCCTTTCGCCTGCAGCTCTCGCCGGAGAAACCGACGAGACAGGTGGCGGCGCTGCTGGCGAGAAGTGACCCAATCCACTGCAAACGAGGCGTCGTCCACCAGTCCGACTTTTTGGAGTCGATCGAGCACTCCATCGATCACACCTTCGGGCACGTTCTTAGCCTTCAGTGCTTGGTCAAGCTCATATCGGGTGCAAGCTCTAGCGGCCAACTTGCGGAGCGCGATGGTGCGGGCCACCGACTCGGCATCGGCATCGACATCATCGGATGGCTGCTGGTGGTCGATTGGCACTGGCTAGAACTCCACCTCACCGGTGACCGGATCGATGCCTGCGGGCAGATTGATCTTCGGACCAATGCCCATCCGCTCCTTGATCTTCTTCTCCAACTCATCGGCCAGATCGGGATTGTTACGGAGGTAGCTGCGAGCGTTCTCGCGGCCTTGACCCAATTGGTCGGCGTCGTAGGTGAACCAAGCCCCAGCTTTGCGAATGATTCCCGTATCCACGCCCAAATCAATGAGGCTGCCTTCGCGACTGATTCCCTGCCCATAGAGAATATCGAACTCGGCTTGCTTAAATGGCGGCGCCACTTTGTTTTTGACCACCTTCACGCGCGTCCGATTGCCGACCATTTCCTGTCCATCTTTGAGTGTCTCGATACGACGCACGTCTAGTCGCACGGATGCGTAGAACTTGAGTGCTCGGCCGCCTGTCGTTGTCTCAGGCGACCCGAACATCACCCCGATCTTCTCCCGAAGCTGGTTGATGAAGATCGCTGTCGTGCCAGCACCGCTCAATGCACCGGTCATCTTCCGAAGGGCCTGGCTCATGAGTCGTGCCTGAAGACCGACATGGTTGTCGCCCATCTCCCCCTCGATCTCCGCCCGAGGTGTCAGTGCGGCTACCGAGTCGATCACAATGAGTGTCAGTGCGCCGGAACGGATCAGCATGTCGGCAATCTCCAACGCCTGCTCACCGTTGTCGGGTTGGCTGACCAGAAGCGAGTCGGTGTCGACGCCGAGACGTCCCGCGTACTCGGGATCCAATGCATGCTCGGCATCGATGAAAGCGCAAATTCCACCTTCAGCTTGGGCATTGGCGATCGCGTGCAGAGCTACGGTGGTCTTGCCACTGGACTCGGGGCCGTAGATTTCCACCACCCTGCCGCGCGGCAAGCCGCCGATGCCGAGAGCCACATCGAGGGCGATGGAGCCGGTCGGAATGATCTCGATCGGCGCTCTGACCTCGTCACCGAGGCGCATTACCGATCCCTTGCCGTACTGCTTGTCGATCTGCGCGAGCGCTGCCTCGAGTGCTTTCTCGCGGTCATCCGTGGCCATCGTGATCCTTCCCTCGTCCGTTGGGCATTTGCTGCCCAGATCGGGCACTGCCTCCGGCGCGGCTGTTGTGTTTGAAAGTCTTGCGCTGTGACCCTAAGGACGAGCACTGACAATCGTTCGGTCGCACGGGATTCTGTGGATAACTCATCCTGACCCCTGGTGGATAACCTACCGAACGTTTGTTCGAACTGCACTCGACACGCCACGACTGGAAGCGCATCTGCACCTCCAGTCGGCGCAAACCCGCCTAGCGGTCGCGCGCCGGCAGTTCCAGTGCTGCCCACACCGCGCGCCAGATGATCTTGCATGGCACGCCGTCGGCCAATGCTTCAACGACAGTGCGCTGGCCTAGCGCAGCGAGGCTGTACTCCGACGCCCAGACCCGGAAGTAACCGGCACCGAGGTGGAGCTGCAGGCGCTGCCATAACTCGGTCTCCTTCACAGCCGCCATTGTGCCTGTGCACACCTGCTGCCGCGATTCGGCCACCACGCGTTCACCGGTCCGTCTTCCCGGCCGACGGCGGATTCACCGGACCGTTTTCCCGGCCGACGCACCTTGGCAGCCGAGCGGGCCTGCTCGCTTGCGGCTGGCCACGAGCTGTACCTAGCCTGCTCACGCTGTGCACGGCATGCACACCATGTACAGCATCAAATCCCATGCAACATGGGATGTTGACAGGTAGCCGAGAATGTCCTTGCCGCAGATGACCCGGCTGTAGTCGGGGATTGTCAAGTGAAGACCCACGCCTGGCGGGTGAGTGTGTCAGTGCCGGAGAGCAAGATAGACCATGTGCCAGCCGATCCATTGGAGGTCTTCTCCCCGGCGACCGCTACCTGGTTCCGGGAGGTTTTTGCGCGCCCGACAGCCGCGCAGGTCGGGGCCTGGCAAGCCATCTCCGCTGGCGAGAACGCCCTGGTCATTGCACCCACAGGCTCTGGGAAGACGCTTGCCGCCTTCTTGTGGGCCCTCGACGATCTGACCCGAGCACCGCAACCTGACACCAAACAGCGATGCCGGGTTCTGTACGTCTCCCCGCTAAAGGCGCTGGCAGTCGATGTCGAGCGGAACCTCCGAGCGCCATTGGCTGGCATCACCCAGACGGCGCTGCGGCTGGAACAAGTGCCGCCGAGCGTGACCGTCGGCGTGCGATCTGGTGACACTTCGGCGGCCGAGCGGCGGACGCTCATCACGCGGCCGCCCGACATCTTGATCACTACGCCGGAGTCGCTGTTCTTGATGTTGACCTCTGCGGCGCGCGACCTGCTCGGCTCTGTCCGGACAGTGATCGTGGACGAAGTGCACGCCCTGGCTGGAACCAAACGCGGAGCTCACCTGGAGGTCTCCCTCGAGCGGCTGGAGGCGCTGACCCAGCCTGACGGAGGATCCTCCTCACGGCAACCTCTGCAGCGGATCGGTTTGTCTGCGACTGTCCGACCAGCCGAGCGGGTTGCGGAGTTCCTCGGTGGACCACATCCGGTACGAGTGGTGGCGCCGCCGGCGGAGAAGTTGTGGGATCTGTCGATCGTGGTGCCGGTCGAAGATATGAGCGATCTCGGCGCGACAGCATCAGCACCGACGCCCGCGCCGCCGAGCCTGGATGATGAACAGGCTCCGCCGAGGCCACCCTCGATCTGGCCCCACGTCGAGAATCAGATTCTTGACCTGATCCGCGATCATCGCTCAAGCATTGTCTTCGCTAACTCGCGTCGCTTGGCCGAGCGGCTCACCGCTCACCTCAATGAGCTGAACGCCGAGCGCCTCGGCGACCTTGCCGATCCATTCCCACCGCCTGCGCAGGTGATGGCCCAATCCGGTGCATCCAGCGGTCGTGATGGCAGCCACGGCCCGGTCATCGCCCGAGCGCACCATGGCTCGGTCAGCAAGGAACAGAGAGCCCAGATCGAAGACGATCTCAAGACCGGCCAGCTGCCGTGTGTGGTGGCGACGTCGTCACTGGAGCTGGGGATCGATATGGGCGCCGTCGACGTCGTGGTGCAGGTCGAGGCTCCACCGTCGGTGGCCAGCGGGCTGCAGCGGGTCGGCCGGGCCGGGCATCACGTGGGAGCGACATCACGCGGAGTGTTCTTCCCCAACCACCGTGGAGATCTCATCGCCTCGGCTGTCGTCGTCGAACGGATGCGGCAAGGTGCGATCGAGGAGGTCGCCGAGCTACGCAACCCACTTGATGTGCTCGCCCAACAGGTCGTCGCAATCGTCTCGATCGAGGACGCCAAGGTCGAGGACCTTTACGCCTTGGTGCGCAGAGCGAGCAGTTTCCGTCATCTGCCTTACAGCGCCTTCGAGGCCGTCCTTGACATGTTGAGCGGTCGATATCCCAGCGAGCAGTTCGCAGAACTCCGGCCGCGGCTGATCTGGCACCGCGACACCGGTGTGCTGGCCTCCCGTCCTGGAGCCCAGCGTCTCGCGGTGACCTCGGGTGGCACGATTCCCGATCGCGGACTTTTCGGGGTCTTTCTGGTCGGTGAAGGGAATGCGTCGGGACGGCATGCGGCTGGTCGTCGAGTCGGCGAACTCGATGAGGAGATGGTCTACGAGACTCGGGTGGGCGATGTTTTCACTTTGGGCACGACGAGTTGGCGAGTCGAGCAAATCACCCACGATCAGGTCCTGGTCTCCCCCGCCCCGGGCAGTCCGGGACGCCTGCCGTTCTGGAAAGGTGACGCACCAGGTCGGCCGTTGGAGCTGGGGCGCGCGTACGGCAGGTTCGTCCGCGACGTAGGTGCGCTGCAACCGGCCGCTGCGAAAGCTCGGCTGCGCGAAGCCGGGTTGGACGACTTTGCAGCCAACAACTTGGTGTCCTACCTCGCCGAGCAGCAATCAGCCGCCGGAGCACTGCCGACCGACCAGACCGTGGTCTTCGAGCGGTTCCGCGATGAGCTCGGGGACTGGCGAGTGTGCGTGCATTGTCCTCTTGGCACCGGTGTGCTCAGCCCCTGGGCGCTTGCTGTTGAGCATTCGGCGCGAGAACGCTATGGCATGGACGTGCAGGCTACGGCGACCAACGACGGCATGGTGCTGCGCATCCCCGACACCGAATCGGAGCCGCCAAGTGCCGAGCTGATCGTGTGTGATCCGGAGCTGATCGAATCGGTGATCAGCGACGAGGTGGGCTCATCTGCGCTCTTCGCTGCCCGCTTCCGGGAAAATGCAGCCCGCGCGCTGCTCCTCCCCAGACGTGATCCGAAGTCACGCTCGCCGCTCTGGCAACAACGCATGCGGTCCGCTCAATTGTTGACCGTTGCGGCGCAGTATCCAGAGTTTCCGATCGTGCTCGAGACCATGCGCGAATGTCTGAATGATGTCTTCGATCTCGATGGCCTCCTCGAGGTCCAGCGGCAGGTGGCGTCGCGGTCGCTCCGCATCGTCGAGGTCGAGACGAAGGAGCCATCTCCCTTTGCCCGCTCCCTCCTCTTCGGCTACGTCGGTGCATTCGTCTACGAAGGTGATGTGCCGCTGGCCGAGAGGAAGGCCGCGGCCCTCTCGCTGGATGCCGCACTGCTAGCCGAGCTGCTCGGCAAGGACGGCATCAAGCAACTGCTGGATGCCGGTGTGATCGCCAGCATCGAGGCTGATCTTCAGTGCCTCAGCGCCGAGCGAAAAGTCACGACGCTGGAACAGACCTTCGACCTGCTGCGTACGGCAGGGCCATTCACCCGCCTCGAAATGGCGGCACGAGCCGCCCCAGGGTTTGCTGTCACAGAGGTGATCGACACGCTGGTCAGCGAGCGCCGCGCGGTGGAGGTCCGGATTGCCGGGCAAGCGATGTTTGCGGTCGCTGAGGACGTTCCGCGACTCCGCGACGGCCTCGGAATTCCCGTCCCGCCCGGCGTGGCTGCCACCTTCACCGACCCCGCCCCGCAACCCATCGATGATCTTGTGTTGCGCTGGGCCCGTACCCACGGGCCGTTCGTCGCCTCGACGATCGCGCGACGCTA
>JAJTCL010000271.1 GCA_021323255.1 Propionibacteriaceae bacterium
GGCCGATGCGTTGGGCCTATTCCGGGCAGCATGAGACCCCAGTTCAAGGTACTCGCCAGTTGAGCATTTGGTGCGGAACTCGCCCGCACTGCAACCAAACGGTCGCCTTTGGTGATGTTTTGGGCTCTGTGTGTGCAATCTAGGTCCACCTACTGTGCAGTGACTCTGCATCGATTGCAACGTGTGCAAAGCGTCAGGAACGAGGTGAACCGAGATTTCGACTATTACATTCAGACCTGTGGCTCTTTCGGTACGGACCATCGAGGCGGAGCGGCACCGCGAGTTCAATGCCGCCCAATCCTCGGTGAGCTTCCTCCAGACGCCGGCCTGGGGGCAGGTCAAGAGTGAGTGGCGGAGCGAGTCGATCGGCTGGTTCAACGGCGCCGATGGACCCCTCGGTGCGGGACTTGTGCTCTACCGACAACTTCCCAAGATCAAGAAGTACCTTGCGTATTTGCCGGAGGGTCCCGTCATCGACTGGTCTGCCCCCGACATCGGGGAATGGCTGAGGCCGTTGGCTGATCACGTGCGTTCGGCCGGTGCCTTCGGCGTCCGGATCGGTGCGACTGCGATTGCCCGGCGCTGGAGCGCCGAAACGATCAAGGCGGCGATCGCTGACGAGCGGATTACGCGGCTTAGCGAGGCGATCCCTGACCAGATCAATCACGCGACCAGCCGCACCCGTAACCGACTCCGCGAGCTCGGCTGGCGACCGCCGGAAGAGGAGGAGGGTTTCGCTGCCGGGCAGCCACGTTTCGTCTTCCAGCTTCCGATCGCTGGGCGGACGCCCGATCAACTGCTAGCTGGGATGAACCAACTGTGGCGACGCAACATCAAGAAGGCCGCCAAGGCCGGAGTCGTCGTGAACCGTGGCACCGTTGATGATCTGCCCGAGTTCCACCGGCTCTACGTCGAGACCGCTGAGCGTGATCATTTCAGGCCACGACCGCTGTCGTACTTCCAGACCATGTTCGACGCCCTGCTGGCCGAAGATCCTGATCGAATTCGGCTGTACTTAGCCCGCCACGAAGGTGACCTCGTCGCCGCCACCACCTGGGTCCGAGTCGGCCAGCACACCTGGTACTCCTACGGCGCCAGCTCAACAAAGAAGCGTGAAGTGCGCGGATCCAATGCTGTGCAGTGGAAGATGATCACCGACGCACTGGAGGCGGGTGCCACCATCTACGACCTGCGTGGGATCACCGAAGGTCTCGAGGAGGACGATCCGCATCTGGGTCTGATCCAGTTCAAGGTCGGCACTGGAGGCGAGGCGGTGGAGTACCTGGGTGAATGGGACCTTCCCCTCAATCCGCTGCTGTACAAGGCTTTCGACCTCTACATGAAACGTCGGTGATGAGTGCTGTGGTAATGACGACATGAGCGGTGTGACCCTGCGGCTGAACGGGGAGCGCTGGCGGGAGCACCTGCTGACCGTGGCGGAGGCGATCCCAGGCATCGTCCCGGTGATCAAAGGCAACGGCTACGGGTTTGGTCTGCGCCGGCTGGCCGAGGAGTCGGCAACGCTGGGCGCGGACACAGTCGGAGTCGGCATGCCCTCTGAGGTTGACGTCGTACGCGAGGCGTTCCCGGGTGATGTGGTGATCTTGAGCCCGTGGGATCCATCAGCTGAGCTCGCAAGAAAACTCACCGCGGACTCTTCGGTTATCACTACGGTGTCCCGACTGCACGACCTGGAACTGCTGGCTGGGCGTGATGGTCGGCCACGAGTCGTGGTCGAGGTACTCACGTCAATGCAACGGCATGGGATCCGGCCCGATGATCTTGCGCAGGTCGCGGCCTGGCTTCCTGGCGTCCGGTTCGAGGGTTGGACGATCCATCTGCCGCTGCACGCCGACGGACGCTATGCCGAAGCCGAGCGGCTGGCTCGCGCTGCCCTTGCCACGGCGCCCGGAACGCTCTGGTTTTCCCATCTCCCCGCGGAGGAGACGGCGGCGCTGGCGCGCCAGCTGGGTGGCGCTGACGCAGACCCTGTCCCGGTTCGACAACGGGTCGGCACGCGGCTCTGGCTGGACAGAGCATCGCGCAGCACTACCGCGACAGTGTTGGATGTGCATGAGATCAAGCGCGGCGAGCGGGCCGGCTATCGGCAGCGGGTCTGCCCGGCCGATGGCTGGATCGTGGTGGTCGCCGGCGGAACCTCTCATGGCATCGGCATGGAGGCCCCGACCTCGGCCAAGACGGTGCGGCATCGGGCGATCGCGTTCGCGACGGGCTCTCTCGCGGCTGCCGGGCTAGCGCTCAGCCCGTACACGATCAATGGCAAGAAGCGCTGGTTTCTCGAGCCGCCCCATATGCAGTCCAGCCAGGTCTTCCTGCCGCACAAGGAGCGGCCGCCCCGGATCGGGCAAGAGGTTCCCGTCGAGCTGCGACTGACTACAGCGACGGTCGACTGTATTGCGTGGAACTAGCCGAGCGAGCACTCAAGCCCGGATCGCGCGCCGCCGTGCTGAGAAGGAGTGAGGGGACACGTTTTTGGTCCCCGAGCGACGACGAAGTAGGCGGACTCCCAAGCGCGATCCGCCGCGAGCGGAGCGAGCAATCCAACTCAGCTGCGCAGCTTGGAGTCGTCGGCAGTCCAACCCATCTTGATCAACATCGGCAAAACGCCGCCGAAGGTGTCGTCGATATATCGCAGGAAGCTGATCATGGTCTCTGAGTGGCTGAGGTGTGAGGAAATGGGTCGACCCTCGAGGTTCCCGGCGTAGGTCGGCGAGGCCCTCAGACGTCCGACGACCTGTTCCACCCGCTCGGAACTTGCTGCGTAGTCGTCGATGATCGCTTGAGGTTCGGCCCCTGCCACGGATAGGGCCAGCGCGACGAGGGTGCCAGTGCGGTCTTTGCCCGCGGCGCAGTGAACCAGCGCCGTACCAGGCGCTCCGGCGACGGCGCGCAGCGCGGACAGCACCGAGTCCGGGCGATCGACGAGGTAGGAGAAGTAGACCGAGGCCACCTCGTTGTCCAGTTGGACACTGGGTTCGAGGTCGACCCAAGGCAAAGCCTCTTCGGGTAGCACTTCGGGGCGTACGTCGGGCTTGGTCTCGCCAACGCCGATCTCCCACTCCCGAAAGAGCGAAAACTGGTGGATCCGAACATCCGTCCCGGTCAGCGGGCCGGGCCCCTCGCGTTCGGCTTCATAGTCGCTCCGCAGGTCTATGACATCCGACAGGCCTAGCCCGAGCAGCTGATCCACATCCGAGGTGGTGAGCGTCTGGAGATTGTCCGAGCGCAGCAACCGACCAGGGATGATCTTGCCGCCGTCAGTGGTCGGGATCCCCCCGACGTCGCGCAGGTTGGCCAGGCCGTCGAGGTCGATCCACATCCGTTCCACCCCAGTCAGGGTAATAGGATCTTCGCCGCTGACCGGCAGCGATGAGTTGGCCCGCTTATCGCGCGCTCGTGTGCGACTTGATCTCGAGCGGCAGGCAAGCCAGCTTGTTTCCGGCTTTACCGTCTGCTGGGTTCGTCGGGTCCTGGTGGATAACAATCGCCCGATTACCCTTTTCCGGAACGAATTGGACGTTCGCTGTCGTTCTTGCATATCCGTCGGAGGTCACTGTGAAGTCCAGCCAGACCTCGGTCTTGCTGCTAACTTGTGGCGGGACGCTTGTGGAGATGTTGTAGTGGACTCCTACCGGCCCCTGGTCACCCTCCATGCAGGGCCCAATGTGCAGATGTGCACCATAACCGTCGCTGTTGGCGGTCGCGGCCTTGTCAATATCCCTGATCTGGACTCTGAAGTAGCTGGCGCTCCCAACGCTGATCATCATGGCCGTTGCTCTGGCGTCGTCGAACACATCCGGAGTAGCCGTCGAGAGGTCGGTCAACTCACTGCTGTGGTAGCCCCAGCTCATACTCGATCCCTTGGACCCCTTGCTCGTCGACCCGGTCTGAGCATGCGCGGACACCGCAGTTGAGGTAAGTGCCAGGGCAGATAAAGCGACGGCAGCAAGGGCCGCCTTACGCAAACGAGCCACGATTTCCCCTATAGAGACTTGAAAGATCCAGGTCTCAGGCAGGGGCCCCCCTTGGTCCCTGTGTCCCCGACCAAGTCACCAGGCGTCAGCATAAGTGATCCAACGTCGGCCCGGCCGGAGTTTCGAGTTGTCTCAGATTTGCGATTTAGCTCGCCCAATGGCCGGTGAAGAACAGCCAGCTCCACCACACCATGAGCACAATCTCGACAGTGAAGGCAACCGCCACCAGCAGCCGATGAACAGGCCGAGAAACCCTCGATGGTCCCGCGACCCAGCGACCCAACATGATCCAGAGCGGGAACCACAGCAAGGTTGCACGGTTGACGGAGAAGAACCAGTACGACATGGAGAAAGCGAGCACCTGCACCCCTACCCAGCTCGCCTCTCCCCACATCGTCCTTTCGGCACCCATCGGTGACTTCCGCGCCCGCAAGCTCACCAGGATGCACCAGACGGTGACTGCTACGCCCACGGCCATCGAGATCAGCTCGCCGCGGAACACTGCAGCCCACCACGGATGATTGGGGTACGCCCCAGGCAAGACGGCAGGGATGGTGTTCAGGAAGGACTGCCAGGGCCAGGTCAGCTCGCGTACCCAACCGGTGGCCTGGGCCTGATACCAAGCAGTCCAGCTCCCCGTGAGCGCGTACAGGTACGTCGCAAAAGCCATGATCACCGCTGCCGGAATCAGCATCAGCGCCGCCCGACGCAGCTTGACGCCGGTCGCGTTGTTACTGGTAAAGATCATCACGAGCAGCGCGCAGATCAGGAAGAGTCCCGAGACCCGTACGGTGCACGCGACTGCCGTCAGCGCGACCGCGGCCAGCCAGCGGTCCGCGCGTGCCCGCTCCCAGGCCCAGAAGGCCACCGCGCAAAACAGCGACTCGGTGTAGGGCATCATCGTGAAGACCGCGGTCGGGGCAAACAGCCATGCGACGGCCGCCCACGGCCCGCCGAGCCGGTACAACGCTGCAGCGGCGACGGCAGAGCACGCCGTGGAAAGGACCACTCCGCTGATGACGACCGGTACCCCCAACTGATCGAACAGCGCCAAGATCAGTGGCCAGCCTGGGAAGAAGGCCATCAAAGTGCCGCTGGACTCCGAGAGGTAACCACCGTCAGCCAGCCTGGCGAAGTGCTGCACATCCCAATTGCTCACCATGTCGGTAAGAGTCCGGTGCTGCACGACAGCCAACAGCAGCGCGACTCCGATGATCAGGCCGCGGCTCGCCAGCCACGCCTGGATCACGATCCGGCCCGGTGAGGAGACTGCCCCTGTTGGTGCGGCTACTGGCCGGTCAACGTCCTGCAGCATCAGGCATTCCGCCTTGGGACGGTGCTGCCGCTGAAGACCCGGAACCAGCGGGCGTCCGGCGCCTGATCAAGTACGCCGCCGGTGGGATCGTCGACGCCCTCTTGGCGTACCGGATCATGCTCGGGCCGCAACGCATCCCTCACCACCATGATCACCACCCAACCTTGGGTGCACAACCTGGTGAAGATCAACCAGTCCCGCCACCTGGGGCGGGCCAAGATCATCAGTGGCAGCAACCAGAGAACGTACTGTGGTGAATAGACCTTGTTGGTCATCAGGAACGCGGCAACCACGAGAAACGCCATGGCACCGAATCGCGGTCGCCGAGGTGCAGTCATGATCAAGACCAGGATGCCCAGGCAGCCGAGAGCGAACAGCCCGGCGCTGACCCAGTTGAGCTGAGGAACCGGCCAGCCGGCCAGCGATAGTACGTACCAAATCGAGCCCAGGTCGCCGCCGCGCTCGCTGTTGTAGACCCAAAAGCTGCGCCACGCATCTGGCGCAAGCGCCAGCACTGGAAGGTTGACCAGACCCCAGCTCACCAGGGCAGTGGACAAGGTCATGACGAAGTCGCCCATTCGCTTGGCTCGCATGCAGAGCAGGAAAAGCGGACCGAGCAGCAGCGCTGGATAGAGCTTGGCCGCCGCGCCCAGCCCGAGCATCACGCCGGTCAAGCCAGGCCGGCGGGCGGCCCAACAGGCCATTCCGAGGGCCGTCAAGGCGATCGGGAGCATGTCCCAGTTGATCAAGGCTGCGGCAGCGACGCAGGGTGAGGCAGCCAGCATCATCGCGTCCCAGGGCCGCCCGGCTGGCGTACGCACCAAGGCCCAGAGCGCGACCAGAAAGAGGCCGCCCAGCAGCACGGTGTTGACATCGACGAAGATCAACGTCGAGTCCACCCGTTGCTGGTCTGTGAGACCGGTGCCCTGCAACCCGCCGAGCGCGCGGGTGATCAGACGCTCCAGCTCCAGGAACCACCCGGTGAGCACCGGGTACTCCAGAACCGGGTAGTCACCGTAGTCGAGGTAAGGAGTGTTGCCTTGCTGCAAGCCGCGCCCGGCGTACAACAGGCCGATATCGGAGTAACACAAGTACTTGAAATGGTCGGGGGGAGGTGCGCCGGCCACAGTGATCCGGCACGGCAGGCGGAAGACAACTCCGCTCAGATAGACCAGAGTGCCGACCAGCAGGGTGACCCGCAGCGGGTTCCACCAGGCCCTGCCAACAGCGGCATAACGCCCCAGAGGCCCGCCAATTCGCTGGCTGACTGTGCCGACGAAGCTGTCAGTCGCCGATGGCAGGATGTTGGTGGATCGGGCCCCGGTCCCGACAGTCGGGCTTCTGCTCAACCGGCGCCGCCGGTGGAAGTCCCGCTGGGGGTCCTCCTCCAACGGGGTGGTGTCTTGTTGCCGCCCCCGGAACCTCCGCTATTCTGCGTCTCCGTCGCGGTCGGGAACGGTCTCCGCGTCGACTTCGGCTTGATCCGAGTTGGGGTGGGCTCCTGCCGAGGAGACTCGACGCGTGTCGGGCTCGGCTCCTCAGTCGGTTCGTGGGTCTCCTGCATCGTCGGCTCGGGCTGCGGATATTTCTCCCTGTTGACGTACGCCGGACGCGGGAACTCCTTGACGGCCTGCCCTTTGCTGGCCGTCTTCATGTAGTCAGCCCAGGTCAGTGCTGGATAGGTGCCACCGAAGAACGTGCTGTCACCGGGACGGGCGTAGTTGTCCAGATCGCCATTCCCGTCGTTGCCCGCGACGTACATCACTGCCGTCGAGATTTGTCTGGTGTACGCCACGAACCAGGCTGAGACGACATCGCTCGAACCGTCGTCATTGGTACGGTCCTTGGTGCCCGTCTTACCCGCCACAGGCCGTTCCAGTGTCTGCACGGCGCGGCCGGTACCCTCCTCGACCACATTGGAGAGCGCGAACGTGACATCGTGCGCGATGTCCTCAGTAAGCGCGCGCTTCTTCTCAGGCTGCGCCTGGTAGATGACATTTCCTTTTCGGTCCCGGACCTCGCGTACCACATGATTCGCGACGGAGACCCCGTCGTTGGCGAATGTGGCGTACGCGCTGGCCTGGTCGAGTGGGCTCACCTCCGCGGTTCCCAGCGGGAGACGGTAGTTGTTGTCCCAGCCGGCGCCCTTGGGGGCACCTACGGCCTGCGCCATCTTCATGATCTTGCGTGGGCCATTGTCCATCTGGCTGGTCAGGTCGACGAAAGCGGTGTTGATCGACTCGGCCGTCGCCTTGATCAGATCGACCGAGGAGCCGTACTGATTGCTGAACTCGTTGCGGACCGATCTCGACTCGCCGGGTGGGGTGAAGCTGTTGCCGTTGAACCTGGAGAACAGGCTGTAACCGTCCTTCAGCCCGGCGGCAAGGGCGTAGGCCTTGAACGTGGAGGCGGTCGGGCGAGGGGTGGTGGCCCAGTTGCGAGAGTTCTTGACAAAGTTTGGCCCACCGTACAGGGCGATGACTTCACCGCTGTTCACATCGACCGACGCTAGTGCGGCATGCAGCTTGGATGCCTTCCGTCCGGCGGTGCGCGCGGACCGCTTGGTGTACTTCTGCGCTGCCTCGACAGCGGCTTCCTGGGCGTCCTCGTCGAAGGTGGTGATGATCTTGAGGCCGCCACCGCTGATCTGCGAGGAGTCGAGGCCGGCGGCACTGAGTTCGCGCTCGACCATCTTCATCAAGAACCCGTTCGGGCCGCCGTATCGCCGGTTGCCAGGAGTCTTGGGGAATTTCGGCAACCGCTGGGCGAACTCGGCTTCCTGTACCGGGGTGATGTTGCCCATCTCGGTCATGGAGCGCAGGACGTAGCGGTAGCGGCTGAGGATACGGCTGAGATCGTCATCGTCGCGCGGGTCGTACATGCTCGGGTTGTTGACCACTGTGGCCAGAAAGGCGGCCTGCGGAACGGTGAGCTTCTTCGCGTCGATGCCGAAGTATTCCTTGCTGGCTGCCTGCAGGCCGTACGCGCCGTGCCCGAAGTAGATCGTGTTGAGATAGCCGGCGAGGATCTCCTCTTTGCTCATCTCCTTGTTGATCTTGTACGCGAGGAACAGCTCCCGGAACTTGCGGGTCAGCGTCCGGTCGGAATTCAAGTACAAGATCTTGATGTACTGCTGGGTGATCGTTGAGCCGCCCTGCACGTCATCTCCGTTGGCGATTCTCCAGGCCGCCCGAACCATGCCGCGAATCGAGATGCCTTTGTCAGTCCAGAACGAGCGGTTCTCGGCAGCTACTGCGGCCTGTTTCATCGTCTCCGGCATCTTGTCGAATGTGAGCGGAATGCGGTTCTGGATGGCGAAGTTGCCTAATTCGCTCTTGCCGTCGTTGTAATAGACGAAGGTCGTCGCGGTCTTGAACTCGGCGTTGGCATCAGGACGGGTTGTCGTGGTGTAGCCGATGACGACGACGGCGGTCGCGCTGATGAGGCCGAGGGCGGTCAGGACACCGATCGTGATGAGGATCCCACGAGCCCACTTCCGGCCGCGTCCAGCTGAGTCGTGGCGCGCGCGAGCGCCTTGGGGCTGCCATTCGACAGGTCCCCAATGGGGATCAGCCATAGATGTCCTCGACCGTCTGCTGGCGACGGGGAGGCTTGCGCTTCACCCCGTCACCCAGAAGATAGGAAAGGATCATGTGGTTCCAGCCGCAGGCTGGGCAAACTTCGACGACCACGACCTTGAACTCCCCGAACGCGTGTGCCATCTCTTCCAATTCAGTGGTCCGCTTGATCCGACCGGAGTATTGGCCTAGCTGGTCGCCGAACACGTAGTGCAAGTTGACCAGATCATCCGACTCGCAAACGGGACAATTGACGTTCGACGGCTCGCCATGATGCTTAGCCGCCCGGATCAGCATAGGGTCTGCGTCACAGGCCTCCTGCCGGGCGAGCCTCCGGCCAGGGCGCCGCAGCGCCTGGAGCGTGGAGCGTCGCTGCAGCGCGTAGTCGATGACTTCGCGCTGGGACCACATGGGCAACAGCGTACGTGGACTCGGGCGGCGAGGCGACCCTGCGCGATGTTTCGCGGAATCGCCCCCGCGCGGGAAACTTCCGGCTCCCGCTGAGCGTGCAACAACGCTCGTGCCTCCGCCTTGGGGGCGATTCTGAGAAATGGGGCCGAGCGTTTCGCTGAAAAGTTCACTCCAGGCGAGATCTGGTGTAGCGAGCTGAGCGTGAAATTGCCAGAGACAGCTCGGCTGGAGGGAAGTTTTCAGGGTTGGTGCTGGCTATATGCCAAGGCGTACTATCGGGCGTCGGCCGGGCTGCCTTCGGGCGTGCCCGGCGAGTCTGGGGCCATGGCGCAACAGGTAGCGCACTTGCTTTGCAAGCAAGGGGTTACGGGTTCGAGTCCCGTTGGCTCCACTATTTTCCCTAGTCAGCGCACTTTTCGCGCTCCCCCC
>JAJTCL010000272.1 GCA_021323255.1 Propionibacteriaceae bacterium
ATTGGTCAGGGCATCGAGTTCGACTACTCCTGCGTCCATGCGGCGATGTCGCTGTCAGCAGCCGGTTACGAGACGATCATGGTCAACTGCAACCCGGAGACCGTCTCAACCGACTATGACACCGCCGACCGGCTGTACTTCGAGCCGCTGACGCTGGAGGACGTACTCGAGGTGGTGCGTGCCGAGCAGGCGGCGGGACCGGTAGCAGGAGTCATCGTGCAGCTGGGAGGACAGACCCCGCTGCGACTCGCCCAAGCGCTCAAAGATGCCGGCGTTCCGATTGTTGGCACCAGCCCGGAGGCGATCCATCTCGCCGAGGAGCGGGGGGCCTTCGGCCGCGTGCTGGCGGAGGCAAAGCTGCCGGCTCCCAAGCACGGACTCGCTCGTTCGTTTGCCGAAGCGAAGAGCATCGCCGACGAGATCGGCTATCCGGTGCTCGTCCGGCCGTCCTACGTGCTCGGCGGTCGCGGCATGGAGATCGTTTACGACGAGTCGACGCTGTCGGCATACATCGAACGGGCCACCGAAGTCTCCCCAGCCCACCCGGTGCTCGTCGACCACTTCCTCGACGACGCAGTCGAGATCGACGTCGACGCGCTCTACGACGGCACCGATCTCTACCTCGGCGGCGTCATGGAGCACATCGAGGAGGCAGGCATCCACTCCGGTGATTCAGCATGCGCACTGCCGCCGATCACGCTCGGTACTGAGGTCGTGGACCGGATCCGCTGCTCAACCGAGGCGATCGCCCGCGGTGTCGGCGTCTGCGGCTTGATCAACATTCAGTTTGCGATGGCAGGCGACACGCTGTTCGTCCTGGAGGCCAACCCACGTGCCTCGCGTACGGTGCCGTTCGTTTCCAAGGCAACAGCGACCCCGCTGGCCAAGGCGGCCGCGCGCATCATGTTAGGTGCGACCGTGCAGCAACTGCGGGCCGAGGGGCTGCTGCGGGCGACCGGCGACGGAACGACCGAGGACTCAGCATCGCCCATCGCTGTCAAGGAAGCGGTGATGCCGTTCAACCGCTTCCGAACCGTGGAAGGAATTTCGGTCGACACAGTCCTCGGTCCGGAGATGAAGTCAACCGGCGAGGTGATGGGCATCGACCTCAGCTTCGGCACCGCCTTTGCCAAAAGCCAGGTTGCCGGTTTTGGACCGCTCCCGACCAAGGGCACCGTCTTCATCTCCGTAGCCAACCGCGACAAGCGATCCGTGATCTTTCCCGTGAAGCGCCTCGCTGATCTTGGTTTCGAGATCCTCGCGACCGCAGGAACAGCGTCGATGCTGCGCCGTCATGGCGTGGTGGTGACAACGGTGCGCAAGTTCAGCCAGGGCGCCGGTCCGCACGGGGAGAAGACGATCGTGCAGGCCATTCTGGACGGCCAGGTAGACATGATCTTCAATACTCCGCACGGTCTGAGTCCGGACGGCCGGCCACGGTTCGACGGTTACGAGATTCGCACCGCAGCCGTGCTCCGGAACATCCCATGCGTCACAACGGTGCAAGGCCTCGCCGCCGCAGTGCAAGGCATCGAGTCGATCATTGCCGGCAATGTGGGAGTACGGTCTTTGCAGTCGTGGAGCAGCAGCGATGCCTGCTGAGCTATCTGCAGCGTGATCATCGATCTGGCTTACCGCGGTGTGCTGCGGCCAGTGCTGTTCCGGACCTACGGTGGCGACCCGGAGCGCATTCATGACAAAACCCTGGCCGCACTTGCCCGGATCGGGCGCAGCCGGCCGGCGCTCACCGCCCTTGCCATCCTCTGTGCCCGACACCGTACGCCGACGAGCGTCGCTGGCATCGAGTTCCCAGGCCGGATCGGGCTGGCCGCAGGGATGGACAAGGACGGGCTGGGCATCAGAACCTGGGGCTCCCTCGGCTTCGGCTTCATCGAGCTTGGCACGGTCACCGCGCAGCCGCAGCCAGGCAATGACAAGCCCCGACTGTTCCGACTGACCGAGAGCCGCGCGATCATCAACCGGCTGGGCTTCAACAACCTCGGCGCGCCGGCGCTAGCGGACCGGCTCGCTGCCACCGGGATCAGCCGGGGCAACCTGGCGGTGGGCATCCCGCTCGGCATCTCTATCGGCAAGACCAAGGATGTTCCGCTGGATCAGGCAGCCGAGGACTACCTGGCCTCGTTGCGTTGCCTTGCCCGATACGCCGACTATCTGGCCATAAACGTGTCAAGCCCGAACACTCCCGGACTGCGTTCACTGCAAGATGCCGGGATCCTGGCTGACCTGGTTTCGGCGCTGGTGAACGAGGCATGGCGGCTCGCCGCGGGTCGCCCGCCGGTGCCGATCTTCGTCAAAGTGGCGCCGGATCTGACCGAGGCAGCACTGGAAGAAGCGCTGCGGGTGTGTACAGATGCCGGCGCCGAGGGTCTTATCGCCACCAATACCACGCTGGCCCGGGACGGCATCCCGGCCGACCAGCCGCTGGCCGCCGAAGCCGGTGGCCTCTCCGGCGCACCACTCACCGCACGCGCCCGCCAGGTGGTGCGCTTTCTGGCCGACCGCACCACATTGCCGATCATTGGTGTCGGAGGCCTCATGAGCCGCGACGACGGCCAAGCGATGCTGGACGCCGGGGCCAGCCTGCTCCAGATCTACACGGGATACGTCTACGCCGGCCCATCACTGGTCAACGATTTAAACCACCTGAAACCGGATCGCGCGCCGACGTGCCTCAAGAATCGCGCGAGCGAAGCGAGCACCAGCCCCAGCGGCGAGCTGTGTTGAGGAGGAGGGAGGGGACATGCTTTTCGTCCCCGAGTGACGACGAAGTAGTCGGCTTCAAAGCGCGATCCGCGCCGCGATGTTCGCGCAGCCGATCTGCAGGAGGAACTGACGAAACGCGTCGAGAAGTGAGCTGGCTCGTCGGCACAGTCGTTTCGTCGGATTCGGCGAAGACGGCGGCTCCCCGGCGAACATCGCAGCGAGCCGAGCGAGCCATTAGAGAGAGCGAGCGCAGCGAGCGGAGCAATCAAAGTTGAACACCGAGCACCTGATCAGCTCTTACGGTGAACGCCTTGCCGCCTTGACCGCAGAACGCGGCCCGCTCTGTGTGGGTGTCGATCCGCACCCCGGCCTGCTCGCCTCGTGGGGCCTCGCTGGCGACGCGCAGGGCCTGGAGCGCTGCGCTCGCGGCATGATCGACGCACTGGGCGGGCTGGTGCCGGTCTTCAAACCGCAGTCGGCGTTCTTCGAGGCATACGGTGCGGCCGGAATCGCTGTACTGGAGCGCACGCTGGCCGACATCAAGGCAGCCGGAGCGATGTCGCTGCTCGATGTGAAACGAGGCGACATCGGGTCGACCATGGACGCCTACGCAGCGGCGTACCTCAGCGATGGCTCGCCGCTGGCCGCCGACGCGGTGACGCTCAGCCCGTATCTCGGCTTCGGCTCATTGGACGGCGTGATCGACCTGGCCGATCGAGGAGGGCGCGGCGTCTACGTCCTGGCCCTGACCAGCAACCCCGAAGGTGCTCACGTCCAGCGCGCCCTGGCACCCGACGGGCGAACGGTGGCCCAGATCGTCATCGATGAGGCGGCCAGCCGGAACGCCGTTCGTTGCAAGCCAGGTGCTCGTTTCGGTCCGGTGGGGGTCGTGGTAGGCGCGACTATCGGACCGACGACAGCTGACTTCACAGCTCTCCGCGGGTCGATCCTTGCTCCCGGCATCGGAGCACAAGGCGGCACTGCGGCTGATCTTCCTGCGGTCTTTCGTGCCGCAGTCGGACTGGTGCTGCCATCTACCAGTCGCGAGGTCATGTCCGCCGGTCCTACACCGGCCGGCCTGCGGGCCGCCGCGACACGGGTGCTGGGGGAGATGAAAGCAGTCATCGGGTTGAGGTAAGTTCTCAAATCTCCCGCTGATTCGCCGCGGATTGGCGGATCCACAAAACCGGGCCGCCAGATGAGGACGCGAGCTGTGACGATTCCCCCCTTGAGCGACGAGCAGCGCCAGCAGGCACGGCATGCCGCGACCGAGGCTCGACGTCGCCGCGCCGAGATGAAACAAGCTCTGCGATCCGGCGAGCGCAGCCTTGCCCAAGTGCTGGACCTTGCTGAGTCTGACGACGTCATTGCCCACGCCAAGGTCATCGATGTCTTGAAGGCCTTGCCTCGAGTCGGCACGGTCCGTGCCAGCAAGGTCATGGAACGGCTCGACATCGCAGCCAATCGCCGGTTGCGGGGCTTAGGCAAACATCAGACGGCCGCCCTGATCGCTGAGTTCTCCGACCGGTCCACGCCGTCTCGGCACTCGTGAGTTCGCGGGGCGGTCTCACCGTGGTCTCGGGTCCGACCGCGGTGGGCAAGGGAACCGTCGTCGCGCGCCTCGCCGAGCAACATCCAGAGATTTTCGTTTCCGTTTCGGTCACCACTCGAGCGCCACGGCCGGGTGAGATCGACGGTTGTACACGGCGTACACCGTTACGGCACGCCACGCGCCCCCGTGCTGCAGGCGATTGCTGAAGGACGCCCCGCCGTGTTGGAGATCGACCTGCAGGGTGCCCGGCAGGTGCGGGCCAGCTGGCCGGATGCTCGGTTCGTCTTCCTGGCACCACCGTCGTGGGATGAGCTGGTACGCCGGCAGGTCGGACGTGGTACCGAGTCGGCCGTGCAGCGGGAGCGACGTCTGGAGACGGCGCGAGC
>JAJTCL010000273.1 GCA_021323255.1 Propionibacteriaceae bacterium
CCTGACGACCTCGCTGCGCAAAGATCAAGAAGTTCTCACGGGGCCGAAGCGCTTGTGCAGCAGCTGGCCGTTGGCGCCGAGTGCGAATACGTCGATCCGGTCCGGACCCCATGAGACCGCGGCCGGTGTGTCGATGATGCCCGAGCCAATGGTCACCCAGCCTGTCCAACGGGTACCGTCCCACGATCTGTGCTCGAGTGTGTTGTCGTCTCCCTTGCGGAAGAGATCAAGCCGATCCGGACCCCAAGTGGACACAGCTATGTCGGAATGGAGTCCGCTGCCGAGGTCGACGAGGTTCTGCCACATTGAGCCATCAAACGACTTTTGGTAGAGGTGGTTGTCGCGGCCGCGGAAGAAGACGTCGATCATGTTTGGTCCTCGTGAAACAGCTGCCGGCGCACCCTCCAGGTTGCCGCTGAGCCGCTGGTACTCGCTCCACGCGATACCGTTCCACGACTTGTGGTACAAGGCGTTGTCGCTGCCCCTGGCGAAAACATCCAGCTGATTGGGCGCCCACGACGAGACGGCAGGCCCGGAGGTGAGCAGGCCGCCAAGTGGGAAGTATCCCATCCAGCCCCCGTTCCACTTTTGCTGCCAGAGCTGGTTGTCCGCTCCGCGTACGAAGATGTCAATCCGGTCCGGCCCTCGCGACACAGCTGCGGGCCCCCCCAAGATCGCGGAACCGAGATCCTCAGGCGGGTGCCACTTGCTGCCGTCGTACGCGCGGTGCAGCATGGACTGGCCAGCTCGGGCGAAGACATCCAGCCTGCCAGCACTCCACGACGCCACGCTCGGTCCAGCGTTGAAAGAGCCACCAAGATCATTCCAGTCGCTCCACTGCGGGACGGTCTCTAGCGGCGTCGGGGGCAACGCCGGTGGCGGTTCCTGGGAAGCGGGGAGAGACGGTGTAGGCCTGGCGTCGTACCGCACGATCAAGAAGAGGCCCGTTCCTGCGAGGAGCAGCACCACGCTCCCCAAGATCGCCAACAGCGACCAGCGGTGATGGTTGTTGATCATGTGGGGAAGCACGCAAAGCACCCTATCCCCGAAGGGCCCGAATTGTCAGCGTCTCAGCCGGCCACCACCCAGACAAAGATGATCACAAGTCGATCACTCATGATGATCTTGCACGTACGAATTGATCACAAGTCGATTACGTCGGAACGATCTGGCCAGGATCGATAACGGATGTTGACAGGCCCGGCCTACGTTACTTCGCGATGATCTTGCCAGGGTTGAGGTTCCGGCCGGGATCCATGGCGGTGAACAGCCCATCGATCATGTGCACGCCAGCTGCGGAGATGTCCTGCTCCAGCCAGGCGGCATGCTCGGTGCCGACCGCGTGATGGTGCGAGAGCGTGCCGCCAGAGTCGACAAACGCCTGCTGGATCGCGTTCTTGAGTGGCTCGTACTGCCCAAGCGGGTCAACGCCGTCGTGCTTGAACGCAAACGTGAAGTACAGGCATGCGCCGGAGTGGTAGGAGTGCGAGAGATGGCACATGATCCAGCCGGCAACACCCAGGTGGGCGTAGACCTTCTCGGCAGCCGCCAACACATTGGTGTACAGCGGCAGCAGCTTGGACCAGGGCGCCGCAGTCTCCGAAACGTCACCGATCGCCCCTCGGTCGAGCAGGAAGTCACGGATGTACGGGGTGTCGAACTTCTTCTGGTCATACAGCTCGCCGGGACCTTTGCCGACCACGATCCCGCCGTGCCGGCTCACGATGTCTTTGACAATCGCCTTCTGCCTGGCCACGTGCGCCTTGCCGCCCTCGTAGCCAATGAAAGACAGGCAGACCTCGTCCAACTTCCAACCGCGCCGTTGCAGGACCTTCATCATCCCCTTGCTGATCAACGAGGAGATCGAGATCCGGCCCGATTTCTTCCTGGTGGCAAAGGAAAAAGCAGTCTCCTTCGCGTCGGAAACCCGGGTGATGGACGGATGCGCATCACTGGTCGAGATCTCCTGCATGGCAGCCAGTCCGGCCTCCCAGGAGGGGAACAAGTATCCCAGAATGAGCCGTACCTCAGGGATCCGATGCACCTGAACGGTTACCTCGGTGATCACACCGAGCCGTCCTTCGGAGCCCAGCACCATTTCGCGTACGCTCGGGCCGGTGGAGGTGTGCGGCAACGGCCGGATTTCCAACACCTTGCCTGGCATGACGACGCGCATGCCCCGCGCGATGTCGGAAATGTCGCCGTACTTGTCCGACTGCATGCCTGAGGAGCGAGTGGCGACCCAGCCGCCCAGGGTGCTGTGGGTGAAGCTGTCCGGGAAGTGTCCCAGCGTCCAGCCTCGGACGGCGAGTTGCTCCTCCAGGTCGGGACCCTGCGCACCTGCCTGAATGCGCGCCAGGCCGGAGTCTTCATCAAGGTCGATCACCTGGTTCAGCCGACCAAGATCAAGCGAGATGACCGGCCTGGTCTCATCCTCGGGAGCATGCAAGCTGCCGGAGATGTTGCTTCCCCCGCCGTAAGGAATGATCACTGCACCCGCAGCCACCGCGCGATCGACGATCAGCTGTACTTCAGCCTCGTTGCCCGGATAGACCATCACATCTGGCACCCGCGGAATGTCGCCGGCCCGAACCCGTAGCAGGTCACGGGCGCTCTTCCCGTAGGTATGTACGATCCGATCAAGATCATCTTGTACCGCGTTCTCGGCACCGACGGCGTCGGTCAGCTCCGCCAGCAACTGATCGCCGATCAAGGGCGCGGGAATCGCAAGATCGTCAAGAGACATCGGTGCCGCCGGCGCGGTGTTCACGTCGAGATCGATGGCGTTGATCACGAAGGGCCGAAAAGCAGGCTTGTTTTCGTGGTGGAAGCTCACCCCTTCGACTCCCCAGCCCCACCACTTCATGTGCTTGACGTCGGCCATAGCTGTCGTTCTCCTTCGATGACAGGCGCGCAGCCCTACGCCTCGTTGGCGCGATAGGTGGTGGCGTAGTCGACGAGTCCGCTCACTTCTTTGGTAATGCGTTCTGAGAACTGGGCGACCGTCTCGCCATCCTCGGCACGCATCGGTTCCCCGAACGCGACGTACACCGGTGGCCGGCCGCGACTTGGCCAGTTCTGGCCGTACGGCATGGCCTCGGCTGCGCCGACAATCGCAACTGGCAAACACGGCACATCCCGACTGATGCACAATGCTGCGGCACCAGGCTTGAACGCGCCCATCTCACCGGTCCTGGAGCGGGTGCCCTCGGGGAAGAGCAGCAGGGGTATGCCGTCATCAAGCAGGCTGGTGGCCAGACCGTGGCGCCCTCGGAGTCCAGTGCGGTCGACCGGAAACGCATTGAAGAACAGCGAGGTCAAGCTCTTGCGCCACCAGACGTCGAAGAAGTAGTCAGCGGCGGCCCCAGCCGCTACGTACCGGGAGAGCCTGCGCGGCAGCGATCCGAAGATCAGCGGCGCATCGAGATGGCTCGCGTGATTGGACACCACCACGAAGGGACGACTCAGTTCCTCCAGATGCTCCTGGCCCAGCACATGCACCGTCACCAGTCGCCAGACCAGTGGCTTGAGCAGACCGCGCTGCGCGACGAACCGCGCACTCGCGTGCAGCGGCGACGTGTAGCGGCTCCGGGTGGACATCGGACCTAGCCTAACCCGAGCGGCGCTGGCGTAACGCGGGCCGAACTCACGCTGGAAGTTCGGAGCACTCGGCCAGCTCGGTGGGTCTGGGCGTTTCGCTAGTGACGGCCGGACGTCATCTTGCGGGAGACGGCTCGCATAGCACGGTGAGGTAGATGCTCGCAGATCGTCATCAGCACCTTGTAGCGCTTGGACGGAATAGAGATCACCTTGCCCGCAGCAGCATCGTCCAGACAGTCGGCAACGAGCCGATCGGCGTCCAACCAGAGAAAAGGCGGAATTGAACCGATGTTGATCTCTGCGCGTTCGTGGAATTCGGTACGCACCCAACCGGGACACAGCGCCACGACCTTGACTCCGGTGCCATGCAGCTCATTGGCCAGGCTTTCGGTGTAGGACGTCACCCAGGACTTGATCGCCGAGTAGCCGCCCATGGTGACGAAGCCTGCGGTACTCGACACGTTGATGATCGTGCCGGCTCCCCGCTGGCGCATTGCTCGACCGGCAGCGGCGCTGAGCATCAGGACCGCCCTGATCATCACGTCGATCGCGTGTTCGTGCGGAGTGGTGTCTGCGGCGGTGAGTCTCACTCTGACGCCAAAGCCGGCATTGTTGACAAGGAGGTCAATCGGTCGCTCGGCACTGGCCAACCGCTCAGCGATTCCGACCACATCACTGCGTACCGCCAGATCTGCGACGATCGTCTCTACGTTGACTGCGTAGCGCTCCTTCAGCTCTGTCGCCGCCTCGGAGAGCCGGTCGGCGTTGCGCGCCACGAGTACCAGGTCATCGCCGCGTGCCGCCAGGGCCCGCGCG
>JAJTCL010000274.1 GCA_021323255.1 Propionibacteriaceae bacterium
TCAGGATGGTAGACGACATCCGGATTCTTGTCGTCATAGTCGAACTGGTGAAGGAAGCAGCGCATCGCGTTGATCCGGGCGCGCTTCTTGTCGTTGCTCTTGATGGAGGTCCATCGCGCATAGTCGGTGTCGGTGGTCAGCAACATCGCTTCTTTGGCTTTGGTGTAGTCGTCCCAACGATCCAGGGATTCCAGGTCCATCGGCGAGAGTTTCCAGCGTCGCACCGGATCGATCTGACGGATGGCGAAGCGGGTGCGTTGCTCCTGTTGGGTGACCGAAAACCACAGCTTCGTGAGCGAAAACCCGCTCTCAACGAGCATCTCTTCGAACAACGGTGCGTGACGGAGGAATTGGCTGTACTCCTCGCCGGTACAGAACCCCATCACCTTCTCGACGCCGGCCCGGTTGTACCAGGAACGGTCGAAGAGCACGATCTCTCCAGCGGTTGGTAGGTGGGCGACATAACGGTGGAAGTACCACTGGCCTTGCTCCGTCTCAGTCGGCTTGCCCAACGCGACGACACGGGCCGCACGCGGATTGAGATGCTCCATGAACCGCTTGATGGTGCCGCCCTTGCCGGCTGCGTCGCGACCCTCGAACAAGATCACATGCTTGGCACCAGTCTCCTGTGACCAGTCCTGAAACTTCAACAGCTCGATTTGGAGGGCATATTTCTCTTGTTCGTACACGTCGCGGTCCATCCGCTCCTCGTAGGGATAGTCCGCACGCCACGTTTCGATCGGATTGCCGCCTGGATCGATCAGATCAGGGTCCGAGCCATGCTCGTCGTGGCGAACTGTGTAGCCGTCTCGAATGAGCTTCTCGAGGTATTCACGGTAGTTTTCGATGATCATGGTTGCTGCTCCTCATCAGCAGAGTCGGTCGGTATGAGGATCCGCAGTGCGGATACGCCACTGAAGTCCAGCCACAGTGCATCGGGGGTGCGTACCAGTCGCAACAGCACATCCTCACAATGCGGACACCGTCCTACGAACCCGGGAGCGGGGCCGTAGACCCGGAACGTGGCCACTTGGGAGGTTGTACCGCAGCTGCGGCATCGGCCTGCTGCGGTCATCAGCTCAACGCCGAACACCTCCGAGAGTGGGCCCGCCAGGGTGTTTCCGTCGTAGACCGCGACTGCTGTTGTTGGCGCATCCATTGGTCGTTACCTCCTTACGGGCCACTCGGCCCGAACCGCTCGGTCTTGATCATGGCCGGATCGTGCCCCAGGCCAACCAGCAGATCCGACACCGTCTCGACGAATGCAGTGGGCCCGCAGACATAACAGGTCGGCTTGACGTCCGCGGGCCAGCCGTACGCGATGAGATCCTCGGCGGTGATCCGGCCGACCGAACGTGTTTCGCCGTCCGGCACGGTCCGCGTGTAGAGAAAAGCGACCTCGAGCCCACCGTCCTGGGTCGCACGTCGCCGAAGTTCATGATCGTAGATCCGATCTTGGGGGGTCCGTACGGAGTAGATGAGCCGGAACGGCGCAGGACTAACTCCGTCGCGAGAACGAATCATCGCCATCAGCGGCACCACGCCCGACCCACCCGCCACCAGCAGCACCGGCCCGCTGTCCTCCGGTTTCCACACGAACCAACCGCCCACCGGTCCCCGGACCTCGACGACGTCACCGTCCCTGGCTTCGTCAGCGAGATAGCTCGATACCTCGCCGTCTGGCACCCGCTGCACCGTGATTTCGATCCGGTCGCCATCCGTCGGTGCGGCGAGTGAGTAGCTCCGGGCGGCCTGGTAGCCATCGGGCGCGGTGAGGCGTACGTCGACGTGCTGCCCAGCGAGATGCCCTGGCCAACCGATCACCTCGAGAACCAGCGTGGAGGCGCTCGCAGTTCTGGCCGCCGCTCCACCAGATGGGCTTGCCGCCAGGAACGGCGGACCTTTAGTCCCCCTGGTACCGCTGCTCGCGCCATGGGTCGCCGTAGTCGTGGTATCCAAGTTGCTCCCAGAAGCCGGGGGAGTCCTGCACCATCAGGTCAATGCCGCGAACCCACTTGGCCGACTTCCAGAAGTACAGATGGGGGACCAGCAGCCGAGCAGGTGCACCGTGCTCAGGGGCCAGTTCCTCGCCCTCGTACTCATAGGCAACCCAAGCCTTACCGCCGAGCAGATCCTCCAGCGGCAGGTTGGTGCTGTAACCCCCGTAGCTGTGCACCAGTGCGAAATCGGCCTCGGTCTCGATGTCGGTGAGCAGGGTGTCGAGTGAGACCCCACGCCAGACCGTATCGAGCTTGGACCAACGCGTCACGCAGTGAACGTCCACCGTGACCGACTCGGCCGGCAAAGCCATCAGCTCCGCCCAACTCCACCGATGGCTTTCGCCCTGCTCGGTGGTGACGGTGAATTCCCAGGCATCCAGTGATATGCGCGGAGTTGGTCCCGCTGAAAGGACTGGGAAGTCGTCGGTGAGGTACTGGCCCGGCGGTAGTTGCCCGCTACTATCACGCTTCCGTCCCCTGAAGCCCCGCGTAAATATATTCATCGGCAGCTCCTTCATCGATCAGCTTGGCAGCAACCTCAATGCGGCACTATGCCGGGGTTGTGGCCAGGGAGGGTCCGGGATCGCCGTCATCTCCACCGGCGCTGCAGTCGACTCCCTGTGGAGCTCGAGTCAGGCTCCGGACCGGGATGATGGCGAGTGCGGCTTCGATCTGACGCCATTCATTGCTAGGCCCCGGCAGGCAAGAGTAGCGTGAAAAATTCCCCGACCAGACAGAATGTCGTCGCCCCGCCTTCCAGAACGGAGATCGTCATGAGTTCTGCCGCCGAGACCGCCATCGACATACGTCCTTTCCAGGTCGAGACTCCCGAGGAGGAGCTCGCTGAGCTGCGGCGCCGGATCGAGGCGACGCGCTGGCCTTCCAAAGAGCTTGTTGCAGACCGCTCCCAGGGTGTGCAGCTGGCGACGCTGCAGGCGCTCGCCCGCTACTGGACGACCGACTACGACTGGCGCAAAGCCGAGGCGAAACTCAACGCGCTCCCGCAGTTCACCACCGAGATCGACGGGATCGACGTCCACTTCATCCACGTCAAGTCGCGGCAGGAGAACGCGTTGCCGCTGATCATGACGCACGGCTGGCCCGGCTCGGTCATCGAGCTGCTCGACACAGTGGGCCCTCTGACCGACCCGACCGCGCACGGCGGCACCCCCGGTGACGCATTCCACCTGGTGCTGCCGTCCCTGCCCGGTTACGGGTTCTCCGGTGAGCCGGCCGAGCTCGGTTGGGACGCCGCACGCACCGGACGCGCGTGGGCAGAGCTGATGCGCCGCCTCGGCTACACCCGCTACGTCGCCCAGGGCGGCGACGTCGGTGCACTCGTCACCGACCTGATGGGCCGCCAGGCCGTCGAGGGTTTGGTCGGCTACCACCTGAACCTGCTTACGGCGGTGCTCGCAATCGGCGATCACCTGCCCAGGGAATCCGAACAGGAACGCGCAGCGGCCGCGGCGGTCGCGACGTTCAGGCAGGACGGCTTCGGCTATTTCCTCGAGATGGCCACGCGGCCACAGACGATCAGCTACGCACTGCTGGATTCACCCGTCGGACTGGCCGCCTGGTTGCTCGACCACGACACGGACAGCTACTACAAGATCTCCCGCGCGTTCGTCGACGGACAGCCTGTGGGCAATCTCACCCGGGACACCATCGTCGACAACATCACGCTGTACTGGCTGACTGGCACCGCAGCGTCGGCGGCCCGGTCCTACTGGGAGGACGCACGAGCGCTGGCCGCATCGCTTGCGAGCGGCCAGCCTCCTCCGCCAGTCTCGGTTCCCGTCGGCTTCACGACGTTCCCCGGCGAGATCTGGGCCTCCCCGCGCAGCTGGGTCGAGGCGGTCTACCCCGACCTCGCCTACTTCAACGAGGCCGACAGGGGCGGCCACTTCGCCGCCTGGGAAGAGCCCGAGCTCTTCGCCGCCGAGATGCGGGCTGCATTCAGCTCACTGCGCTGAATGACACCATTTTCATCGGCTCCGAGGATGGTGATGCCGGTGGCGCACCGTCCCGCGGCGAGTGCCTGCCGCCACGAAAGTCTCGCGCGTGTATTTGCATCGGATGATCGCGGATCCCATCAGACTCCTTCCGCAAGAAAACAGGCGTTCGCGGACGCCGTACTCCAAGCTGGAGGTAGCGGGACGTGAGCCTCTTCGGCGCGCGCCGCCACCCGCGCACGGCGGCGTTGCCCGTCGAAGGTCACCTTCCTGGTTTCGACGGGGCGACCGGCTGGCTGAATTCCTCACCTCTCACTCCGGCGGAGCTGCGTGGGAGGGTCGTTCTCGTCGATTTCTGGACGTTCACCTGCATCAACTGGCTCCGCACGCTGGCTTTCGTGCGCGCGTGGGCCGCGAAATACCGCGCCCTCGGGCTGGTCGTCATCGGCGTTCACACGCCT
>JAJTCL010000275.1 GCA_021323255.1 Propionibacteriaceae bacterium
GGCAGATAGTCCGCATAACGGCGTGGCATTCCCTCCGCACCGAGCCAGTGCTGGATGAGGAACGTGACGTGGAATCCAATGAAAAGCAGCCAGAAGTGGATCTTGCCCAGCGTCTCGTCCAGCATCCTGCCGGTCAGCTTCGGCCACCAGAAGTAATAGCCCGCGAACATCGCAAAGACCACGGTGCCGAACACCACGTAATGGAAGTGCGCTACCACGAAGTAGGAGTCAGAAACCGCGAAGTCGAGCGGGGGGCTGGCCAGCACAATGCCGGTGAGGCCGCCGAACAGGAAGGTCGTCAGGAAGCCGACAGCCCAGAGCATGGGCGTTCGCATGGCGATATTGCCGCCCCACATGGTGCCTACCCAGTTGAAGAACTTGACGCCTGTGGGCACGGCAATCAGGAAGGTCATGAATGAGAAGAACGGTAAGTTGACCGCGCCAGTGACGAACATGTGGTGGGCCCACACCGCGACTGACAGGGCACCGATCAGCAGGGTAGCCCCAACCAGGCCGACATAGCCGAAGATCGGCTTGCGGCTGAATACCGGCAAGACCTCGGTGATGATGCCGAAGAACGGCAAGGCGATGATGTAAACCTCAGGATGCCCGAAGAACCAGAACAGGTGCTGCCACAGGATCGGGCCGCCATTCGCTGCGTCAAAGACGTGTGAGCCGAGCACGCGATCAGACTCCAGGACCAAGAGCGCAGCAGCGAGGATCGGGAAGGCGACCAACACCAGGAACGACGTCACCAGAATGTTCCAGGTGAAGATCGGCATCCGGAACATGGTCATGCCTGGTGCCCGCATAGTCAGGATCGTGGTGGTGAAGTTGACCGCGCCGAGGATGGTGCCAAGACCCGCCATGTACAAGCCCATGACCCACAGGTCACCGCCAACACCCGGTGAGTGAACCGCGTCGTTCAGCGGCGCGTAAGCGAACCAGCCGAAGCTCGCAGCTCCCGACGGCGTAAGGAAGCCGGCGGAGGCGATGAGTCCGCCGAACAGGTAGAACCAGTAGGCGATCATGTTGAGTCGCGGGAACGCCACATCGGGCGCACCAATCTGCAGCGGCATGATCGCGTTGGCGAAGCCAGCAAAGAGCGGAGTCGCGAACAGCAGCAACATAATGGTGCCGTGCATGGTGAAGAACTGGTTGTAAACCTCGTACGAGAGGTATTGCATGCCCGGGAATGCCAGCTCCGCCCGGATCGCCATGGCCAATATGCCGCCGAACAGGAAGAAGATCATCGAGGTGATGAAGTAGAGATTGCCGATCACCTTGTGGTCTGTGGTGACCATCCACTTCCACGAGATCGTGCCCATCTGACGTCTCGGCGTCGCGATCTCGGCTGCGGTGGCCGTACGCTGTAGCGTCGTCATCGCGTACCCTCCTCAAAACCTGACTTCGCAGGGGCGTTGGCCTCGGAAGGACCCTTGGCTTCGCCGGTCTGGCCCTTGGCCTCGAGCGAGTTCAGGTAAGCGTTGTACTCGCTCTCGCTCACAACGTGCACATTAAAAAGCATCGCCGAGTGATAGGTGCCACACAATTCGGCACACTTCCCGGCGAACACACCCTCGGTTGTCGGCCTCAGCTGGAGGACGTTGACGCGCCCAGGGATCACGTCCAACTTCTCGTAGAACGAGATTACCCAGAAGGAGTGGATCACGTCCGGTGAGGTGAGGTTGAACTCCACCAATTTGCCGACGGGGAGATAGAGATCAGGGGTCTTGTTGATCGTCCCGGCCTCCCAGACGTCTGATCCGACAGCTGGGTTATCGGCAGCCTTGTAGTTGAACGTCCAGGACCATTTCTGGCCCACGACGTCGACTGTGACCTCAGGGTTCGGTTGTCTGGCCGTAACCTCGTTTTGGGCCAACACCGTGTAGTAGAAGAGCACCGCGATGATGATGAAAGGTGCGATTGTGTAGAAGATCTCCATCGGCAGGTTGTAACGGTTCTGCCGTGGCATCTTGGCGTGCTTGGTCTTGTACCGGTTCGCGGCCCACAAGATGACGCCCCACATCGCGATACCAACCGCGAAGGCTGCGATCCAGGTGCCGATCCAGAGATCGAGAATGGGCTGTGCCCGGTCGCTGGCAGGCGCTGGGAAACCCAGCCGCTTCATTTGATCAACCAACTCTGTTGAACAGCCAGTGAGGAACAGCAGCCCGAACAAGGAAAGGGCCAGCAAGCCTGGACGAACACGGCTGCCCGACCGGCTGCGGGCCGCGGGCACTGTCATCTCATCCGCAGCGGACCGTTGAGTCCTGCCACCCACGTTGCGCCTTTCGTCGGATCGGTACACACCGAGGAATCATGCCCGCCAACGGTCGTGGCGGCCACCCTTTCTTTGCTGTTCACCCTAACGTAGGAACACGCTGGCATCACCGGTGCATGGGTGGCGTTTTTGACGGTTCGCTGTGTGGCAGGCCAACGCTCGTCGCGGTGACTCGCGCGCTAGTTTCGAGGCGTGCCGCATCCGGTTTCTCAGGTCTTCCTGGACAGCTCTTCTGGCGAGCCGATGCTCGCCGATGCGCGCGAGGCTTGGCTTGATGCGCAGCAGGCAGGTTGGGGAGATCCGGTCCGGCTCCACCGGCCTGGACGCCTTGCCGCCCAGGCCATGGACCAGGCTCGCGAAGTGGTAGCCGCCGCCGTAGGGGCACGACCTGATGAGGTGATCTTCACCGCCTCCGGGGTACACGCAAGCCAGGCTGCCGTCCTGGGCGTTGCTCTGGGCCGCCGGCGGATGGGTTCTCGCATCGTCACAACAGCAGTCGACCACTCCGCCGTGCTCGCGGCTGCCGCCTCCGCTGGCACGCATCAGGCGGTGGAAGTTGATCATGAGGGTCACGTCGACCTCGAGCAGTGGGCTGCTGCGGTGGGTAGCAGCGGCACGGCCGCGGCGTGCATACAGGTGGCCAACCACGAGGTTGGCACGCTGCAGCCGTACGTCGAGGCCGGTGGGATCTGCCAGCGTCTGGAAGTGCCCCTGGTGCTGGATGCCACGTCGGCGCTCGGTCGTATCGATCTCAGCGCCGCGGCCGGTTGGTCGGTGCTGACGGGCTGGGCCGGGGCTTTCGGTGGTCCGGCGTCGGTCGGGATTCTGGTGATCAAGAAGAATGCCCGATGGCGCGCACCTTACCCGACCGACGACTACCAGGGCGGCCGCTGGCCGGGCATGCCTGATGTGCCCGCTATCTATGCGGCCGCAGTCGCTTTGGACCGCTGGCTGCGGGACGGTCCCACAGTCGTGAAACGCCAGTACGACCTGGTCGATCAGCTGCGCGCGGGAATTGTGGCACAGGTGCCGGATGTCGATGTGGCCGGCGATCCATTACGCCGGGTGCCGCACCTTCTGACGTTCTCGGCGCTCTACGTGGACGGCGAGACGCTGACCTTGGAACTGGACAAGGCCGGTTTTTCGGTCGCGAGCGGGTCTGCCTGTAGTGCCAGCAGCGAACATCCCTCGCATGTACTGGCAGCCATGGGAACCCTGACTCATGGCAACGTACGCGTCGGGCTTACCTGGACGACTGCCGTGGCGGAGATCAGCCAGTTTCTGTCCGAACTACCGCCGATCGTTGCAAGGATCCGTGCCACTGTGGGCGCGTCGTGAACGAGGCCGGGTCAGCCTTTCCAGGGCTGTCGCTGGATTGCCGCGGAATGAAGTGCCCGCGACCCATCATCGAGGTGGGACGCCGTATCAGTGAGGTCGGCGTGGGTGCGGTATTGGAACTGCTCGCGGACGACCCCGCGGCCGGACCCGACCTGGCCGCCTGGTGCCGGATGCGTGGCCAAACCCTCCTCGACTCAGATCCACCGCGTTTCCTAGTACGGCGGGAGTCCTGACGCAGACGAACTCCCTGCCCGCGGGCAGGGAGTTCGGAAATCAGCTCAGTGGAAGCTGTCGCCACAGGCACACGAGCCAGTGGCGTTGGGATTGTCGATGGTGAAGCCCTGCTTCTCGATGGTGTCGACGAAGTCAATGGTCGCGCCCATCAGGTAAGGCGCGCTCATTCGATCGGTGACGACGTCTACTCCGCCAAAGGCCTTGACGATGTCGCCGTCGAAGCTGCGCTCATCGAAGAAGAGCTGGTAGCGCAGGCCTGAGCAGCCGCCCGGCTGCACAGCGACCCGAAGTGCCAGGTCCTCGCGACCTTCACCTTCCAGAAGGGCCTTGACCTTGGCTGCTGCCTCCTCGGTCAAGATGATGCCGTCCGCTGCTGCAACGGGGCTGTCGAAGGTCTGTTCGGTTGCCGTCATGGTTGTCATTCTAAGGCGGCTCGCTGACCCGTCCAAGTTGTAGCAACGTGTGCCGCGTCACCAACTCCAGGATCGGGCCACCCGTCGAGCGGTTGCTGCAAGCTCCTCTTCGCTGATCTCCGGCTGCGGGTG
>JAJTCL010000018.1 GCA_021323255.1 Propionibacteriaceae bacterium
GGTTAACGGTGGATCTGATCTGGCGCGGCCGCAGCGCCCAAGTCTGCATCGTGGCCGCTTCGGTGCAACTTTCCTGCGACGGCCAGATCGTGCGGGTGCACCCGATCCGACACGACCGGGCCAAAGAACATGGCGCGTTCGCCAACCGGCCAGCACTGCGACCAGCGAAGCGGTAGCCAACACCGCAGCTGTCTGGCACGGACTGATCGGAAAGTCGTTGTCATGTCCTCTAGCAAATCCGCGGCACAGACCACGGGAAAGTCTCTATTGATAGGTGCACTGAAAGGGCATCCCAGATCACCCAGTAGCGCCGTAGTGTCGTTGAGGTGGACGCAGCCGACGGCCTCGTCGACTATTTCCGCTGCATCTCCGGCAGCATCCCGACTGGGAGGAGTATCGGGCGGCCGTGCGCATTCAGAACAAGTCGCTGATCCGAATCGCGCCGACTCCCGGGGTCCGATCGCGACTGGGGGATTCCCGGCCGACGTGGCCTCTCGACTCGATCGCTGAGCTGCTGTAAAAGATGACATCGGCCGCCCTCGTGGCACCTTGAGCAAATCGGCTACGGGGTGAGACGGTTAGGCGACGACCGGAGAAGGGGGCTTTATGCCAAGGTTCTTGTTTGAAGCGTCGTACACAGTGGAGGGCCTCAAGGGTCTGCGACGGCAAGGCGGAAGCGGTAGACGGGAAGCTGTGGCCAAAGCGGCCCAGAGTGTTGGTGGACGGCTCGAGCACTTCTACTTCGCCTTCGGCGACCATGACGCCTTCGCTGTAGCCGACCTTCCGGACAACGAGAGTGCCGCAGCATTCGCACTTGCCGTGAGCGAGGCGGGGGGCGCCAGCGTACGGACAGTGGTGCTCTTGACGCCGGAAGAAGTCGATGCGGCCGCCAAGCACTCTGTCGAGTACCGACCCCCAATCGAGTGGGAGGCGCGCCACTTTTAATAGCCGGGCCGTTGGGTGAACGGACGCGCGGTCCGGCGCCGTGCTTTGCGGGCTGTGTCAGGAGCGGAGGAGGACCTTGATCGCCTGCCGGGTGTCCATCGCATCGTAGCCGGGCGCTGCCTGGTCCAGCGGCAGCTCGAGGTCGAACACCTTGCCCGGGTCGATCCGCCGGTTCCAGATCAGGTCGATGAACTCGGGCAGGAACCGGCGGACCGGGGCGGGGCCGCCGTGCAGGTTGATGCCGGAGAAGAACAGCTCCTCGACGGGCAGGGCCACGTCGTGGAAGACGCCGACGTACCCGACGTGCCCGCCGGGACGGGTGGAGCGGATGGCCTGCCTCATCGACTCCTCGGTGCCCACGGCTTCCACAACGCTGTGTGCGCCGAGCCCTCCGGTCAGCTCCTTGACTCTTGCGACACCCTCGTCGCCGCGCTCTTCGACGATGTCGGTAGCGCCGAACTCCCGGGCCAACTTCTGCCGGGGCTCGTGGCGGCTCATCGCGATAATCCGCTCGGCGCCGAGCTGCTGGGCGGCCAGCACCCCCAGCAGACCCACAGCCCCGTCCCCCACCACCGCGACTGTCTTCCCGGGTCCGGCCTGAGCGGCAACCGCGGCGAACCACCCGGTTCCCAGCACGTCTGAGGCGGCCAACAACGACGGGATCAGCTCGGGGTCAGGCTCGCCGGGCGTTGCCACCAACGTGCCATCGGCCAGCGGGATCCGTACAAATTCAGATTGGGCACCGGTCGCGGCGCCGGGCTGGCGCTGAACGCAGTGGGTCTGGTAACCGGCCTGGCAGATCTCGCAGGTGTTGTCGGAGGCGAAGAAAGAGCCGATGACAAACTGGCCGGGCTTGATAGTGCTCACGGCGTCGCCGACTTCCTCGACGATCCCGACGTACTCATGGCCCATCGGAGTCGGCCAGCTCATCTCCGCGATGCCCCGGTAAGGCCACAGGTCTGATCCGCAGATGCAGGACGCGGGGACGCGGATGATCGCGTCCGATGGCACGACAATCTGCGGACGTTCGCGTTCTTCGACGCTGACGTCGCCGGGGCCGTGCATGACCACACCACGCATGAGATCTCCTCGAATCGGCAGTTGATCAGCGGAGCCGTCAGCGCCGCGCAGCCGAACGCGCCAGCCTGCAACGGCCCCGTCAACCTTATCCCGATGGAGGTTTCTCCCCGCTCGCCTGTGGGATGCCCTGACAGGGCATCCCACGCCGCGACGACGGTCCGTATGCTCCCGGCATGAGCGAGGAGATGACGTACGCGCATTTGGGCCGCTCCGGTCTGCTGGTCGGCCGGATCGGTCTGGGGACCATGAACTTCAGTTTCACAGTGGATGAACCGAGCAGCTTCTCGGTCATGGACGCCGCGATCGATGCGGGCATCAACTTTTTTCGACACCGCCGATGTCTACGGAGGGCCGCAGCCGCAGTCGCCGCACATGAAGAAGGGGTACGGCATCGCGGAGGAGACCGTCGGCCGGTGGCTACAGCCAGCGGGCACCGCGACGACATCGTCGTGGCCACGAAGGTGTGTACCAGCTGTTCCCAACCGTTCCCGATGCGATTGAGGAACATCTGAACCAGCTCGACGGCTCCACCGATTGACTCAACCCGCAACGTACGCCAAGGTTGGGCGGCGAAAATCACCCCTTGTGCCGAGCCCTTTCAAAAGCTGGCACACACCGGTCGAGCCGCTGCAAGACTGCCTTTGTAAAGTTCCCCGATTACACCGGTCCGCCCCGGTCCCCCAGGGAGAGCACCACATGTCCGACCTCGACAATCAAAAGGCCAGTACAGCAGCGAAGTACAGCGAGGAGCACACTACATAGCGAGTCCATGCTTGCCGACCAGCAAGATCCGTGGTCACTTGTCGTCAGACTCAGACGATTCAAGCCTCCCAGGCGAAGTACAGCAGCAACGGACAGCACCCGGCGTCTTTGAAAAGGAGCCCTGCATTAGAAGCGGTAATGCAGGATGATGGTTCCCTTCCGAGACCAGGCCGTGCTGTGCGCCTGCAGCCGGTAATACAGGCGAAGCTTCGATGGAACCTGGGCAAGGTCTCGGCTGAGCAGGATTTCCTCTACCAGTTTCAGTTTGGGGTTCCAGCTTTCCGGCTCGTGCGGGTCCTTAAAGCCGGGAAACTTGATGAGGTCGGCGACGCCCTTCGTGCCAGGGGAGTGATGGACCGCCCAGATCGCGAACGGGGTATAGCTATTGAAGACCATCTCTCCACTGGGGAAGTGGCTGATGAGCCGGTTTAGCAGGGCAACAAACTCCTCTCCGCTGAGGAACCCCATCAAGCCATCTGCGACGATCACAGCCGGCCGATCACTGGGGAGGGACTCCAGCCACTCAGAGTCCCTCACGTCTGCACCGACGACATGAGCATTCGCGCGATCCGGTATCAGACGTTCTCGGGCGGCGGCAACCGCAGGGAAATCGACGTCGTACCAGTCGACAGTGCCTGGTGGGGCGAGGCGGACCCCTCGAGTGTCCAGCCCTGCGCCTAGGTCGAGCCCGACCGCGTCGGGGTGGCGGGCTAGGAACCGCGAGGCCACCTCATCCAGCTTCTTCGCCCGGAGTGTGGCGTTGAGCATGAGGTTCGTACCGATATGCAACTTCTCGTAGTCGTAGCCGAGCACGCGGACGATCTCGTCGGCCATGACATCGGCAAGGATGGGCTGCTCCGAGCGGTTGTCGAGTGCCCGGCAGCAGAGCGTCAGGAACAGGCTTTCTTCAAGTGGTGTGAAGGCCGGAAGGGTGATCATCATCATTACAGTCCTTTCTCGATTGACGTGGAGGCGAATCGGCGTCACGCCTCCGGTGGCTGATCCAAGATCAACTTAGTGCTCGGCTTGTACCGGCCGCGTCCACCAGAGGGTGGAGAAAAAGGTGGAGCTGTAGGCCACAGCCAGATCTTGCGCGTTGCCGCGACAGGTCAGTCCAATAGCTGGAGTGCGCGGGCGCGGGCAATCGCCTGGGTGCGGCTACTGACGCCTAGCTTGCGATACAGGTGAATCAGATGCGTCTTGACCGTGCTCTGCTCGACGAACAGCTCACGTGCGATCTCGGCATTGGATCGCCCGGCGGAGAGGAGCCGCAGCACGTCCAGCTCCCGCGTACTAAGCGGCTCGACCAACCCTTCAGGGTGAGAGCCGGTTACGACGGCAGTCGCCCTCGTCGATGTATCCGGCGGCGGTTTCTGGCCGGTGAAGGCAGCGAGCAGCGTGTCGAGGTAGTCGGGCAACCTGCCACCTGTTCGCCGATGATGGTCCAGGCTCGCCGTACGCAAGGTGGCCAGCAGCGCGGCCATCGGCGAACCTTCGTCGAGAAACGGTCTGATGACACCTTCCGGCTCAGCCTCGGCGATCGCCGCCGCCAGCGCCCGGAGCGCCCCGTCATGATCGCGGCGGGCATCGGCAACAAGCGCCTGCATGATCAGCACTCGCAGCCGTAGCCAGCCGAGCCCCTGCCCCTCCGCCAGCTGCCAGGCGGCGTCCAGACGACGTTCGGCATCTTGCAGGAGAGCGGCATCGCCACTCGATGTGCCTTCCTCCACGAGGATCCGCAGCGGCGTGACGCACGACGCCTCTACGGCGGCCGCGAAGAAATGGGGGTGAAAGTGGAGCAGGTTCGGCAGAGCCATCGGCTCAACGGTGCTGGCCCACGCTACAGCGGTGGCCGTCTCACCTACGGCGACTCGGACTTGCGCCTGTGCGGCGTAAAGGAGCGGCGCCAAGTAGTCGAACGGCCCGTGTTGGACCAACGGTGGGACCTCGGCCAGCACCGCCGCCGCCTCGGCCGCGTTCCCCTCTGCAAGACGCAGCCGGGCCAGGCTGAGGCTCGTGATCAGCACGAGCGGCGGCTGGTTCCCGTATTGGCGCTGAATACGCAGCGCGTCGGTCGCCAACGGCACAGCTGCTTCCAGAGCATTCTCCTCAAGCAGCAGGTCGGCGACGACCGCCTGCAACAACGCAACGCTCAATGGCCCGATGTACTCGGGGGCCCAACCAAGCGTCGCCCGGCCAGTGACCAGAGCGTGCCGCCGGGCGCCCCGCAGTCGCGCGACGTTGATTTGGTGGGTGGTGGCCACTAGGCCGCCGTGCAGGAGGCCCGCTGCCTGTGATTCCGCTGCTATGTCGGCGAATGCCTGTTCGGCCTGGTCGGGATGACCCAGCGCAAGTGCCGCCTGACCCCGGCTGAGGCCAGCAACGCCGCGAAAAGCCAGGTCATCCGGCGCCAGTTCGGCTAGTGCCTGCTCGGCCCAGGTTCGCACGTCCTCAGGTGCCGCGGCCGGGCCCAGCGTGGCAAGAAATGCGCGCGTAGCAGCGACGGCACCACGCGCAGCATTCTCGCCGGCTGCTGGCTGGGCCTGTGCGGCAGCCTCCGTCCAACGAGCGGCCAACTCGTACTCGAGGCTGTGAATCGAGAGCCAGGCCCGCATCAGGCAGAGCATGGGCCGGGCGCGCACTAGGGAGTCGGGCAGCGCTGTCAGCCAGCCCGCCAGTGCCGGATGGATGCCCACATTTGCGAAGACTTTGGGCATCATGGCATCCAGCCAGCGCGCCGCGTCGTCAACGGCGTCGCCGGCCAATGCATGCTCGATCGCCTCTGGCAGCAGCCCTTGTCGGCCGAACCAGGCGCTGGCTTTCCGATGCAGCAATGCCGCCGCCCCACGGCCGGCCTCACGGCCCAATCGGCCACGCAATACATCGGTGAACAGGTGGTGGTAGCGATACCACAGCCGGTCGTCGTCCAGCGGTATCAGGAACAAGTTGGCCCCCTCCAACTTTTCCAAGACCTGTTGGCTGTTGATGGCCGGTGGCGATGCGCCAGCTGAGTCGGGTTCGCCAGCCACCAGCTCGTCGCACAGCGGGGCGCACAGCCGGTCCAACACGCTGGTAACAAGCAGGAAGCGTCGGACTGGAGCCGGCTGCCGCTCCAGCACCTCGGCCATCAAGTAGTCGACCACCAAGCGGTGGCCGCCGGTGAAGGCCTCCACGAACGCCGCGGGGTCGGTATGGTCGCGAAGCGCCAGCCCGGCTAATTGGAGGCCGGCCGCCCAGCCCTCGGTGCGTTCGACCAGTGCTGCCATTTGTTGCGCTGTCAGGCGCATCCTCACGTCCGCACCCAGAAAGGCGGCTGCCTCCTCGACGTTGAAGCTCAGATCTGCTGCCCGCACCTCAGTCATCTGGCCGCTCGCGCGCAACCGGGGCAACGGAAGCGGCGGGTCCTCTCGGGTGGCGATTGCCAGGTGCAGCGTCGGTGGCAGGTGGTTGAGCAGAAACTCAATCGCAGCATGGACGGCCGGCGCTCGCACCAAGTGGTAGTCGTCCAGTACGAGGAGCGCAGGGGTGGGCTGGGCCGCTAGATCATTGAGCAGGCTGCTGAGCACCACATCGGGTGGCGCCGTTGGTGGCGCATCGAGCAGGGCCAACGCCGTACGGCCGCATTCGGGGGCGATCGTCTGCAGGCAAGCGATGAGATAGCGGAGCACTTGGTGGACCTCCTGGTCGCGCTCGTCGAGAGCGAGCCAGGCGACCGGCCGGTCCAGCCGATCGACCCAGGTAGCCAGCAGGGTGGTCTTGCCGGTACCGGCTGGCGCCGACAGTAGCGAGCATCCGCCGTCGAGCCCTTCGTCGAGGCGGGCGAGCAGGCGCGGCCGCGAGACCAGGTGGGCACGAGGCCGCGGCACGAAGAGCTTGGTTGCCAAGAGGAGCCCAGCGGCGTCTTGTGCCATTCCGCCGGACGACCCGTTGGGACCGGTAGCGGTGCCGCCTGCTGTCGCCGCGGCATCGGAGACGCGCTCAGCTAGCGCCGCGGCCGCATCCGCCAGGTGCTCCAGGGTGAGGTCAGCCACCGTGCCCAAGTACTTCTTGTATTGGCGACCCGCAGCCGTGCGGTAGGCCACCCAGTAGGCGCCGCCGCGCTGCTTGCGCTCCTTGCGCGCGGTGTAGGCCCCCGCTGGCGAGCGAAACGAGAAAGACCGCGATGAGTCAGCCGCCAGCCAGGCGAACCAGGCCGGTGAGCCCACGACCACCCCAGCGGCATCGCGAGCCGCATCCACGTGAAGCATCCCGTTCGCGACAAATGGGATACGCGTCATAGCTTCGCCGCCGTCGGCCCAGGTGTGCCTGCGGAACCCAACGTACCCAACATCATCCCGCAACTCGAAGCGGGCTAACCGATTCCACCCCAGGTTCCCTACTCCGGGGGACGCGAGACCGCGTGTGCAGCGTCAGAGTGGGTGTCCTGACCCTCATCCGGGTCTTCGCCACGTTGGAGGAGCTCATGGACCCCGTCATCGAACGCCATGCAGCAGGATGCGCGTTCGCGTTGGCATGCGAGCGGCCCAGTGCTCGGATCGACCACATTGCCGGACCGCAACATCGCCGATCCTCGACGAGGCCGGCATGACTTGCCTGAACCCGTCACCCATGCAGTACCGGATACGCATCCGCGGTCACCTCGACCCAGCGTGGACGGTCTGGTTCGACGATCTCACCCTTACTCAGAACGATGACGGTACAACTGAGCTGGTCGGGCCACTATCCGACCAGTCGGCACTCTATGGGCTGCTTGCGCGGCTACGCGATCTTGGAGCGACGCTGCTCTTGGTCGAGCAGCTGCCGGCAAGCGGAGCCGAACCGGTAAGGGCTATGTCAACGATCTTGAACAGTCCGATTTCATGACTCCAATGTCCGCCTGGAATTGGGGGGAGTGAAGACGTAGCAGGGCCGTTCCAGCAGGCGATGCCGCTCGGCCCGTGAGCCACCCCACTGTCACAGCGTTGCAAGGTAGAACGAAAGCCCGAAACCCGCGGCAGTACTCAGCGCCACGGTAGGACCGCCGTGCTCATAGGCCTCCGGCATGATCGTGTCCGCCAGCGCAGCAAGGACAGCACCTGCGGCGAAGGCCAGAGGCAGCGACAGCGTTTCCGGTGTTGCGCTCGCCAGCGGCCCGGCGCCGATGACCACGGCGAAAACCAGCAGCACGGCGCAGATCGTCCAGATTCCCAGGATGAAAGCGTTGGAGCGGCCTTGCGCGCGCATCGAGGCGCTACCCACCAACGCCTCGGGAAAGTTGGCGGCAAAGATGGCCGCGAGGAGTGCAATGCCGCCGGTGCCTTCAGTAAGAGAAACACCGAGTACCAGGTTCTCAGGAATTCCGTCCAGGGTTGCCGCGGCCAGCAGTGCCAGTCCGGCCGAGCCGCTGACAGATGCCGGGGAGGGAGCTTCCTCCACCGCCGCGGCATCGGTGTCGAGTTTCTCGCTGCCATGATCATCTTTACGGTGGCCTTCTGCCATCCGGTCCAGTCCCAAGCTGACCAACGTGAAAACAACCGCTCCCACCGCCAGGCCAACAGCCGCTCGCCAAATGCCGCCTTGCTCGTAGGAGTCTTCGAACATCTCGAAGCTGAGTGCCGTGATCAGGGCACCAGCGGCAAATGCAAGCATGCCCGCCAGTACCCGCTTCGGAAACTGCACGCGTGCACCGACCAGCGCACCCAGGATCAAGGCGCTGGAAGCAATGGCGCCGAAGATGATCGCCTCAACCATGCGCACCAACTACCCACGCTTGGCGGCAACCACGCACTGTCGGAGCTGCGGGCTACGTCCGGAATCCCCAGCCAAAGAAGGGCTGCCTCCTTACCGGAGACGAGCAGTGTTCAGCCGCCGTGATCACTCGCCTCAGCAGGCTTGGCATCGTTGAGGATCTCATCTGGTGCCGGGCGACTTTGACCACCATCCAGCAGGGTCGCCGTCATCGGGAGGAGCAATACGGTGATCGCACCGTCCACTTCTCACCGCGACCGAGGTGACCGCGACGATGATGGGCAGGCCGGTCGCGCCGTAGAGCGCGATGCGAAGGCTGTCTTGTTTGGTGAAGATCCGCGGACCGCCAGGGGGATCCCGCTCGAGCCAACTCGCAAGGAAGATCGGGCCACCCCGCACGATCATGATCAGTACCACGAATGCGAGCAGGGCGATCGGCTGTGCGGCCAGCGCGCTGGGATCGATCGCCATGCCCGAGGTGATGAAGAAGATCGGAATGAGAAGGCCGAAGGCCAACCCGTCCAGCTTGTTTTCCAGCGACTCGTCGCCCTCCGGAAGAGCGCGCCGCAGGACAAACCCGGCAGCGAAGGCGCCAAGAACGACGTCAAGATCGAAGACGATCGCCAGCACCCCCAACCCGACCAGCAACAGCACCACCAAGCGCACCGTGGTCTGGGCGGTTGTCTCCGATCCCCTCTTGATCACTGAGTACAGGCTCGATCCGGGTCGCAGCCGTGTTGAGGCCATGGCCACTGCCACTGCCACCGCCCCGAAGACTGCGAGCACAACAATTGCCTCGAACGACCCACCCGTGCCCAGCAGCAGCGCCATCGCGACGACAGGGCCGAGCTCACCGACCGCTCCATGATTGAGTACGGCCTTCCCGACCCGGGTGTTCAGCAAGCCGCCATCCTTCAGAATCGGTAGCAGCAAGCCCAATGCTGTTGAGATCATCGCAATCGCGACGGCGGATCGTGCTGAGACAACGCCGAGGAAGTCCAACAACAAGATCAGCCCGAAAGCCAGCGCGAAACAGATCAACCACGTGACAAACGCACGCCGGCCGCCGCGCCCGGTGAGCTCCTTCACTTCGATCTCGTAGCTCGCCAGGAGGAACAACATTCCCAGCCCCAGCTCGCGTAGCGCCTCGATACCCCCGTCGAGCTCCGCCAGGTCAAGGACTTTCGGGCCGATGATCACTCCGAACACCAGCAGCAGGACGACCTCTGGTACCAATCGGCGTGGCACTACACCAGCCAGCAGCGGAGCAACCACGGCACAGAGGACTATCCAGAACAACGACGCGGCAGTTGCCTCCATCGCCCCTCCTTTGTGAGGCCAGACCGACTCCTACGATCGGAGGTCAATGACGACTTTGTGCGCGGTGGGGTCGGAAGCCAGAGCCTCCAAGGCTTTGCCGTAGTCGTCGAGAGGGAATTTGTGGCTGATGATGCCGTCGGTGCGTGCCCGTCCGGTGCGCAGGGCGGAGATGGCAGCGGCAAAGGAGGTCATCTCCGCGTACGAGCCCTTGATCGTGATCTCTCGGCGGAAGAGCTCGAACGGGCTGATCGAGAGCCGCTCATCTGGCCGGGTGACGCCGTAGACCAAGACGGTGCCGCCGTTGCGGGTCAGCGGAACGCAGATATTGCCGACCGCGGTGGTACCGGTGGCCTCGACCACCACGTCGTAGCCATCACCAGTGGGCGACGCGGCGCGCAACCGGTCGATGTTCTGAGCAGGATCCTTGGTCATGGAAACGGTGGAGTCCACACCAAGCCCGGCGGCCGTCTCGAGCTTGAACGGGACAATGTCGCCGACGGTGACCGATGTCGCCCCGCCACTGCCGATGAGCTGAGCCAGCAGCAGGCCAGTCGGGCCGGCGCCGATCACCAGAGCGCTACCGCCTGGACGCTGGCCGAGCGTTTCGAGTCCATGCATCGCGCAAGCAGTGGGTTCGGCGAACACGGCTGTGTCTGATTCGAGGCCGTCCACCGAGAACACCTGCCGATGATCAGCGCTGGCGTACTCGGCGAAGAACCCGGGCCGATGGACGCCCATACCCTCAGTGTTGGCACACCGAACCAGCTGGCCAGCAAGGCAATATTCGCAGTGGCCGCAGTAGATGTTCGGGTTGACCGTGACGCGCTGCCCAGGCTGAAAGCGCGTGACCTCGGTGCCGACCTCCTCGATCTCGCCGATCGTCTCGTGCCCCGGCGTGAGCGGATAGACGCCGATGTACGTCCCGTGGTGCAAGTGCACATCGGTGCCACAAACGCCGGACTGGTGCACCTTGATCAGCACGTCCAGCGGTCCGACCGGCGGCATCGGCACGTCGGTGACGGCAAAGTCGCCGGGTGCTTGGTAACGGACGGCCTTCATGACTCCGCCATCGTAATGACGAGATCAGCTCGTGGCATGCACTGCGCGATCAGGACAGCGTTGGCCTGGTCGGTGGTGCGAGCCCAGGCGTCCGCCTGTTCATGATTCATACCGTGCCGTTGGTGGCGATAGGTCAGCCGCTGCAGGCGGGTCGCCTCGTCGATCTGCAGGTACCAACTCTCGTCCAGTAGTGGCGCCACGCCGGCCCAGCCACCTAGCTCGGTCAACAGATAGTTGCCCTCGGTCACGATCAGGGGCACCTCACGGCGGATCGGCAGTGCCGAGCCGATGGACTCATCGACGTCACGATTGAAGTCCGGGGCGTGCACAATCTCCTCCTCTTGGTCTCGGAGCCGTCGGAGCAGGTGGACATAACCGTCAGCATCGAAGGTGTCCCAAGCGCCCTTGCGTCCCCGGCGTCGCCAGGTGATCAAGGTGTGATTGCTCAGGTGGAAGCCATCCATCGGAACAAATGCGGCAAGATCAGAACCGAGCCTGGCAATCAGGTCCTGCGCGACTTTGGATTTTCCGGCACCGGGGGCTCCGGTGATGCCGAGCAAGTGCCGCTGACCGGGCACAGCCAGCGCGCGGGCACGCTCCACAAGATCAGCAAGGCTCAGCGTGACCTCCTGTGGAGCTCGCGGAGATAGCGCTGCGAGGTTTCGGCGGCGGGGTGGTTCGGCGCCAGCGCGGGTACAGGTGTCGGCGGCAACCAGGCACGCCGTCTCCAACAATTCGGTCAAACCAGCGGCGTCCAAGGACTGCAAGGCCCCGCGGGCCAGCAGGCGCCGCTCATGCAGATGGGCAAGGGCGCCGGACATGAACGCGTCTCCGGCACCGACGGTGTCCACTACTGCGACCGACGGAGTCGCGACGCTCGCCGCTGCCACCGGCGTACTCGCGCTGGCCCCTTCCTCGCCGTGGGTGACGATCACGAGCAGGACGCCAGCAGCATGCCAGCCCGCCACGACTTTGTCGTGGGGACGATCCGGATACAGCCAGGACAGATCTTCCGCGCTCAGCTTCACGATGTCGACCAGTGGCAGCCAGCCCTCGAAACGGTGCAGGTACGCCTCGCGATCCTTGATCAATCCCGGGCGGACGTTCGGATCCAGGCTGATCACTCGGCGTCCAGCTTCAGCTCGCATCAACCCCTCGAGTGTGGAAGCCACCGGCTCGAGGGCCAGAGCTATCGAGCCCAGGTGGAGTGCTGCTCCAGTCGGCAGCGGCCTGAGATGTTCTGGCAACAGTCCACGATCAGCCGCCCCGACAGCATGGAAGGAATAAGTGGCCTGGCCGTCACGCAGGTGAACAGCAGCCAGCGTGGTCAGATCGTCGGTGTCGACAAAATAGCCGCCCTGCACGCCGGAGACGGCCAGATGGGTGCGCAGCATCTGCCCAAAAGCGTCGCTGGACAGCCGGGCGAGAAAGGCCGTCGGTACACCGAGGCGGCCCAGGCCAACGGCAATATTGAGGCACGACCCACCGGGATGAGGCTCATATGCGAGGTGCCCGCGAACCGTCGTAGTCGGTGTCAGGTCGATGAGGGCGTCACCCGCGACCACGACAGCCGGGTCGGCCGTCATGCTGCGGTCCCGCGTCGGAGCGTCATGAAAACCACATCCCTCCGTCGACGACGATCGATTGTCCGGTGATGTAGCCCGCGTCCGGTGAGGCGAGGAACGCCACAACGCCAGCCACATCGTCAGGAGTCTCCAGCCGACCCAGCGGTATCGCGGCGACCATGCCGGCCATTTCCGAACCCAGTTCGGTACCTCGACGCCGGGTCATCTCCGCATCGATGCCTTCCCACATCGGCGTATGCACAACACCTGGGCTGTAGACGTTGACCGTGATCTGGTGTGGAGCGAGTTCCTGCGCGACCGATTGGCTCAAGCCGCGTACGCCGAACTTCGACGCGGAGTACGCCCCCTGCCACTTCCCTCCTCGATGCGCCGCGACGGAGGCGGCGCCGATGAGCCGACCGCCGCGGCCCTGGGTGATCATCTGGCGGGCCGCCGAGTAGTAGCAGTGGAACACGCCCTTGAGGTTTACGTCCATGATCAGCTGCCACTGTTCGGCCGTGGTCTCCAGCAGCGGCGCAGTAATTGCGACGCCGGCGTTCGCCACCATGACATCCACCCCGCCGAAGTGCTCGACATGGGCGGCCACCGCCGCCTCCACACTTGCCGCGTCAGACACGTCCACCGAAAGGCCGAGAGCCATCTCAGGGCCGCCCAGGCCGGCGACCACCGCGTCCACTTGATCTTTCGAGGACGACAGGTCAGCCACGGTTACGCCCAAGCCATCTGCCGAGAGCCGCTCGGCGATCGCTCTGCCGATTCCGCGCGCGGCGCCTGTCACGAAAGCGGATCGGCTGGGGGTCATGACAGCTCCTGTCTGCACCTATGAGTACATTGCGCTCTCAGGAGTTAAGGTACTGGCGCGCATTTCTCACCTGAGCGCTTCCCTCACTCAGTGGAGGAGCATGGCTACCGACGTTCGCGTACCCACTACCGGAAATGCCGGCGAGGACGCCCTCGTCCTGGAGTGGAATGTCACAGAGGGCACCGACGTCGCGGCAGGGGAGATCCTGGTCACGTTGGAGACGGCCAAGGCCACTATCAATGTCGAGGCGCCGATCAGCGGGCAGGTACTGAAAACCTTCTACGCGGCTGGCGACGAGGTTGGAGAACATGAGGTTCTCGCGGTGCTGGGCGAGCCAGGTGAGCTGCTTCCGCCTGACGGTTCCTCGGCAGGTCCAGCAGCGGATGAGGATGACATGGGCACGACATCACCGGCCTACCCGACGCCTGCCGCGATCGCCACTCAGCCGAGGGGCGGCGCCGAGACGGACGGGCGTATCCAACCACCCGCCCGGCGCCATTCGGCATCGCCACGAGCGCGAAGGCTGGCAGACGAGTTCGGGATTGATCTCACCTCGCTCTCCGGCACCGGACCGATGGGCCGCATCATCATTGCTGATGTTGTGGCCGCCAAAGAGGGGGCAAGCGCTGAGGCGACGCCAGCGCAGCAGACGATGCCGACTCAGCCGACTCTCGACCAGAGCGCCGGTGCCCCGGCCGCGGAGTTCACTGTGCTTCCGGTACGAGGTGCGCGCAAGATCACAGCGCAGCGGATGCATGACTCGCTGTTGGACAGCGCGCAACTGACACTGACCCGATATGCCAAGGCGAAGGCGCTTCTCAGGTACGCCAGACGCCTACGGCGAGTAACTGATAGCACCTCCCGGCCTCGGATTGGTATGAACGACTTGATCATGTTTGCGACCGCGCGTGCGGTTGCTCAGCACCCCGCAGCCAACTCCTGGTTCCACTGGGATGAGATCACACAGTTCGAGCGGGTCAACCTCGGCTTTGCCGTGGACACCGGACAGGCACTCCTGGTCCCGGTCATTCGATCCGCTGACACCATGACGCTCTCAGAGCTGTCCCAGGCGGCCCGCGCGCTCCTCGATCGGGCACGCTCCGGAGCCTTGACCCCGGAGGAGATGGACGGCGGAACTTTCACGGTGTCCAACCTCGGCGGCCTAGGAATCCACTGGTTCACGCCGGTGCTCAATCCGCCTCAAACCGGCATCCTGGGCGTCGGAGCCGTACACCAGAGTGATCGGACCGCGCCTAGTCTTCTTCCGCTGTCGCTGACTTTCGATCACAGAGCCATTGACGGAGCAGCTGCAGCGAGATTGCTGGCCGATATCGCGGGCTGCATCGAAACTGTCGACGTGCTCTCAGCGCTGTGACCGTTCCCTACCCGCCTGAAGGACCACGCAGACATGGCTAAAGAGCTCCTCATCGACCCGGCAGTGGTGCGGGCCAAGGCAGAACTCGAGCTCCGCTCGATTCCTGTCAACGCCTACCAGCCTGACCTTGATCAGGAACGGGAGCTGTATGGCAACCAAGCGCTGGACCGCATCGGCCGAGACATGCTGCTGGTACGCGAATTCGAGCTGATGCTCAATTCGATCAAGCGGGAAGGCTCGTACCAGGGCGTGTCCTACATCCACGCCGGCCCCGCCCACCTCTCCATCGGCCAGGAGGCCGCAGCCGTTGGACAGGCATTCACACTCGGCGTTGAGGACAAGGTCTTCGGCAGCCACCGCAGCCATGGAGAAGTGATCGCAAAGGGCCTCTCAGCGATCGCCCGCTCTGATCAGGAGTTTCTCCTCGACACCCTTTCGCACTGGTCAGATGGAGTGATCTGGGAGGTCGTGGAAGAGTGGTTGGCGGACCCAGACTTCGAACAACAGGTGATCAACTACCTGCTTTATGGCATGACGGCGGAGACGTTCGGGCGCCGTACCGGGTTCAACCGAGGGCTGGGCGGCAGCATGCATGCCTTCCTTCCGCCCCTGGGGATCTATCCGAACAACGCCATCGTCGGGGGCTCGGCGCCGTTGGCCACCGGGGCCGCCCTATACAACCGGCTTCAGGCTCAGCCTGGCCTGGTGGTTGCCAGCGTCGGGGATGCTGCCACCGGGACCGGTCCAGTCTGGGAATCGTTCAACTTCGCCGCCATGGCGCAATTGAAGACGCTCATGGACGCCGAGCACCGCGGTGGACTGCCAGTCATCTTCTTCATCGTCAACAACTTCTATGGCATGGGTGGCCAAACCATCGGCGAAACCATGGCGTACGAGCGCCTGGCTCGAATCGGCGCTGGCATCAACCCCGAGAACATGCACGCCCAAACCATCGACGGCAACAACCCGCTTGCTGTCATCGACGCCATGACCTCGGCTCGGCAGCACATTGCGAACGGGGACGGCCCGGTCCTCATCGACTGCCAGACGTACCGCTTTTCCGGACACTCCCCCAGCGATGCCTCGTCCTACCGCACCAAAGACGAACTTGATCTTTGGACGGCTGCCGATCCCATTACGGCCTACTTCAACCGGCTGGTGGAGGGCGCGGTTGTCGCCCCGACCCGACACGACGAGCTGAAGGCATGGGCGGAACGAAAGATCAAAGCCGCCCTCGAGGTAGCGATCGACAGCTCGAAATCCCCCCGGCTCAGCCTGCGCCACGACGCGACCATCATGGCGAAGATCACCTTCAACAACACCGTCGTTTCAGCCGAAGTTGCGCCGCCCGCTGAGACGACGAGGCCGCTGACAGAGCTGCCGCACCTCGCGTCGCTGGCGAAGAAGTCCCGCAGTGGTCTGGTGGACGGCAAGATCGCAAGCGGCGCGCGGGCGATCACCTTTCGTGACGCGCTCTTCGAAGCCATTGCTGCTCACGCTGCCCGCGACAACCGGCTTGCGCTGTGGGGTGAGGAGAACCGGGACTGGGGCGGCTCATTCGGCGTCTACCGCGGTCTGACCGAACTGCTTCCCCGGCACCGACTGTTCAACGCACCAATATCGGAGGCGGCAATCATCGGGACGGGCGTCGGCTACGCCCTGAGCGGCGGTCGTTCCCTGGTGGAGCTGATGTATGCCGACTTCATTGGCCGGGCCGGTGATGAGATGTTCAACCAGATGGCCAAGTGGCAGCCGATGTCCGGCGGCTTGGTGAGGCTACCGATGGTTGTTCGGGTCTCCATCGGGGCCAAGTACGGGGCTCAGCATTCGCAGGACTGGAGCTCGATGGTGGCAGGCGTGCCGGGCCTCAAGGTGGTCTTTCCTGCCACTGCGCGAGATGCCAAAGGTTTGCTCGCGGCGGCGCTTGCCGGGAACGATCCGGTGGTCTTCTTCGAAAGCCAGCGTCTTTACGACATGCCGGAGACCGTGTTTCCCGAAGTTCCCTCGGAGTACTACGAGATACCGATCGGACAACCCAATGTGGTACACCCGGGAAATGATCTTTCGATACTGACGGTTGGTGCTGCACTGTATCGAGCACTGGAGGCTGCCACGCAGCTGGAACAGCAATACGGGATCTCGGCCGAGGTGATCGACGCCAGGACACTGGTGCCCTTCGATTACACCGAAGTCCTGGCCTCTGTTGCCAAGACGGGACGGCTGGTGTGCGTCTCGGATGCGAATCTCAGGGGAAGCTGGCTGAACACCGTGGCCGCCAAGATCAGCACCGAGATCTTTGACGATCTCGACGGTCCGGTCGTCGTTCTGGGAGCACGAAACTGGATCGCACCTCCGGCAGAGATGGAGTGGGAGTTCTTCGTGACGCCAGAAGACATCCTCGACGCGATCCATACCCGGGTGCTGCCGCTTCCCGGCCACCGGATCCAGGAAGGGCCGGGCGCGGAGGGCACACTCGAGGAGTCGAGGCTGGGGATTTGATCAAGGCCCCCCGCATCTCGGGAGATCGATGACAGTTGGAGGGTTCATACCGATCTTGAATTCTTGATCTCATCGAAAGCGCGGGAGGCCGTACGCCGCGAAGACATCTTGATCATCGACTACGGTGTGATCAAGGACTTCTGGTGGCGACAACGGCCGCAGGTGCCAGCGGCTCGTTGATCGACTCCGATGAGCACCCTTCGTCGTGGAGACTGCTGGTTGAGCAGTACTGCGACCTCGTTCAGGATCACCGGCAGACGGGGTCCAACGGTGCACGGTTGGCTTCTTGGTCTCAAATTTCAGGATCAGCAACGGCTATAGCGTCTCGGTATCGCATCCAGACGCCAGTCGCGCTTGACATTGCACAGGATTACGATCCATGATCAAAGTGTTTTTCACGGCGTTCTGATCGAGGCAATGCACGGCCAACAATTGTTTTGCACAATGTTTCATCTAGCAAAGCGGTGGTTAACAAGTGTTTTGCACATTATTGATCGAGGCAGAGAATGGCTGACGACTCTACGGATTCCGCATTCGGGTTCATCCTGTTCATCCTGTTCCTCGCGCTTCTAGGGTACGCAGCGGGGGGCGTTGGCTCATCTCCGTCCACGGCTGAGACCACAGGCGGGACGTACCGGTCGTTACCATCCCTTGAAGGTAGTTCAGTATCTTCATGCGCGGGCACACTCAAAGAAGATCAAACATATGGGACTGTCAACCTCAAGGTCTACGCGGACCCCGTGGATGCCGGCCAGAAGTGCGCGACCGCGAGTACGACCTCGGCGGGGACGCTGAAAGTCACGCTGGCATATACCGCCGACCAGACTCAAATGGTGTCTGACACGAGTTCTTGCCCATCATCTGGACAAGTGTGCACGGCTTCTGCCCAGGTGAACGGGACGGTCAATTATTGCGTCTCAGCCGTCGCCGAGCTGACCGGAACTGCCAACAAAGTGACCATCCCAAAGGTCGTCGAGCCATGCACGATGACGGTGCCTGCGATGCAGCCCCTGCCTGACTCACCGGCAGCTTCCGATGACAAGGATCTCGAGGAAGGGTATTAGGCCAAGCTGTTGAGCTGCAGCCGCAGCACTGGAGGCATCGGCTGCATTACGCACCGGACCAACACCACCGCCAACCATCGGCTAGGCAAAGAGCGCTCAGCGACCGGTACCGGCGTAAACCACAGCCTCTTCGGCTGCATCCAGGCCCAAGGCAGTGTGGGCTGCCACCACGGCTCGATCAACATCCTCTTGATCAACGATCACTGAGATCCTGATCTCAGACGTGGAGATCATCTCGATATTCACCCCGACGTCCGCGAGCGCCGAAAAGAATCTCGCGCTCACACCCGGATGGGATCGCATGCCCACGCCGATGACCGAGACCTTCCCGATCTGGTCGTCGTAGAGCACATCGTCGAACCCGACATCTGCCTTCAGCGCGTCGAGGGTTTCCATGGCAGTTACACCATCGGTCTTGGGCAAGGTGAACGAGATATCGGTACGCGAGGTCTGCACTGCGGACACGTTCTGCACGATCATGTCGATGTTGATCTCTGCGTCGGCTACCGCGGTGAAGATCCGCGCCGCCTCACCAACCCGATCCGGCACACCAACAATCGTGATCTTGGCCTCGCTCCGATCATGGACCACCCCGGAAATGATCGCTTGCTCCATCGCGCTTCCTTCCTGCAGCTCTTGCACCCAGGTACCGTCCTTCTCGGAGAACGAGGAACGCACCTGCACCCGCACGTTCTCCCGGCGCGCATATTCGACGCACCGTAGATGCAAGATCTTGGCGCCGCAAGCCGCCATCTCCATCATTTCCTCATAGCTGATCTCGGGGATGCGACGCGCGCTCGGCACGATTCGCGGATCGGCGGTATAGACCCCGTCAACGTCTGTATAGATCTCGCAGTGATCGGCACCTAGTGAGGCTGCCAGTGCGACCGCAGTGGTATCGGACGCACCGCGACCCAGGGTCGTCACATCCTTGGTGTCTTGAGCCACCCCCTGGAATCCGGCCACGATGACGATGTCGTTGCGATCAAGAGCGGAGGTGATCCGGCCTGGGGTGATGTCGATGATCCGAGCGTTGCCATGGGTGCCGGTGGTAATGATTCCGGCCTGCGAGCCGGTCAGGGAACGAGCATGCATGCCCTGGTCGTGGATCGCCATGGCGAGCAGCGCGGCGCTCATCCGCTCCCCTGCAGTCAGCAGCATGTCGAGTTCGCGAGGTGGCGGAAGGGGGGACACCTCGAGCGCCAGGCCCATCAGGTCGTCTGTGGTGTCACCCATTGCCGAAATCACGACAACCACGTCATGGCCCAGCTGTTTCGTCGCGACTATTCGCTTGGCGACCCGCTTGATGCTGTTAGCATCGGCCACAGATGAGCCGCCGTACTTCTGCACTACGCGGCCCATAGCGGCTCCTGTCCCACGGCGCGAGTCTAGTGGTTCACCCCCGCGAGTGATCTTTGACCAGATGTTCCCGTGGGCCCCTCGCGCACGCTGTCGCTGTGATTCGGCTCGTTCGTCACATCTGGTGCAGCAGGGCGCGGTTCCTGTTGCCACACTTGAGGCTCCTTCGCCTAATGCTCCTGCACTCGCCGGACGCGAGCTCCGCCGCTCGCGGGCCGAGGATACTGGTGATTGTGACTGAGCCGTCCGCACCCGAGCCGGATCCCGCCGAGCAGGCGCCTCAACACCCGCCGGGCGACCCAGCAAAACGATCGGTCGAACCTCGGATCGGCGATGCCGACCGTGACCAGGCCGTCGCTTTCCTGCAGGAACACTTGGCGAACGGCCGGATCGAGGCATCGGAGTTCGACGATCGGATGAGCCAGGCGCTCACGGCCAAAACCGCCTCAGAACTGTCGGCGTTGTTCGAGGATCTGCCTGAGCCTCGGCCGCCATCAGCCTCCGACGCCGCCGGGTACCAGGCGCCGCCGTGGCAGCAGGCAACGCAACGATCGTTCGAGATCCCGCCTTGGCAGCGCACTCCGGCCGCCAGCCCCGGGATCCCACATCACATGCATCCAGCAGTGCCGGAACGCAGCAAGGCTGACACTGTGCTGACCGTCTTGGCCGCTGCCTCCTGGCCGGCGGTCATCTTGTTCTGCTTTGCCACCAGCTGGAACTACTGGTGGCTGATGTTCATCCCGATCTTCATCTCCTCGATTGCGGGCAGTCTGCGGAAAGGGCGGGGCAGCAACGGATGAGCGATACACAGACTGTTCGCTGGGGAATCGTCGGACCTGGCCGCATCGCATCTTTGGTGATCAAGGACTTTCCGTACGTCGATGATGCTGAGCCATTGGCTGTGGCCAGCCGGTCTACCGAACGAGCCCAAGCTTTCGCTACCGAACACGGGCTAGTTCGCGCGTACGGCTCCTACTCCGAGATCATCTCTGATGAGGATGTGGATGTGGTTTACATCGCCACACCGCATCCGCAGCATCATGCGGTCGCGCTCGCCGCTGTCGCTGCCCGAAAGGCCATTCTGGTCGAAAAGACCTTCACTGCCACCGTGGCGGGTGCTGAGGAAGTCATCGCCGCCGCCCGACGCGACGAGGTCTTCGCAATGGAGGCCATGTGGACCCGCTTCCAACCAGCACTCGTGGCGGCCCGCCAGCTGATAGACGAAGGCGCCATCGGTGAGGTCCGGCAGCTACAAGCTGATCTTGGTGTGGACCGTCCGTACCACCCTGCCGATCGGCTGTTCGACCCGGCCCAGGGCGGGGGCGCGCTGCTTGATCTTGGGGTCTATGTGGTGTCCTTCGCCCAGTACTTTCTCGGCACACCTGATCACATCGACGTGACCGGCTCCTTGGCCCCAACTGGTGTGGATGCTGAAGCTGGCCTGCTGCTCGGCTATGCGGACGGCCGGGCGGCGACGCTTCTGATCTCGCTGAAGCATCACACGCCAGGGGCGGCGCGGATCCATGGCACGAAAGGTTGGATCGATGTACCGCCGAGGTTTCACCATCCGCATCGCATCGTGCTGCACCGGAAAGGCCAGGAACCTCAGGCGATCACCCGGCTACCGCTGGGCACCGGCTACTCACACGAACTGATTGAGGTGACGGAGGCGGTACGCGTCGGCCGTACCGAGAGCGTGATCATGCCGCTGCAGGACACCCTCGCCGTACAGCGGATCTTGAACGAGGCGTCCGAGAAACTCGGCGTCTACCACTCTGAAGACTCCAGCCTCCTGGTCCCACTTAGCATCAATTCCTCGGACTCAGCCGCAGCTGCAGATAGTGCCAACTGATGCAGCGGAGTCCAAGTAGCTGATGCGGAGTGGGTTGATTAGGCGTCGACGTAGCGGCGACCCTCGAACGCCCGCCCGAGGGTTACCTCATCGGCGTACTCAAGATCACCACCAACCGGTAGGCCGCTCGCCAGCCGACTGACCCGTACGCCCATAGGCAGCAGCAGGCGGCTCAGATAGGTGGCTGTCGCCTCCCCTTCCAGATTCGGGTCGGTCGCCAAGATCACCTCGGTCACCGTGCCGTCGGCGAGCCGCAGGCATAGCTCGCGGATCTTCAGGTCAGCTGGTCCGATACCGTCGATCGGGCTGATGGCGCCGCCCAGGACGTGGTAGCGGCCGCGGAACTCGCGGGTACGCTCCACCGCGATCACATCCTTCGCCTCCTCGACAACGCAGATGGTGGTCTGGTCACGGCGTGGATCACGGCAGACCCGGCACTGGATGTCCTCAGAGACGTTGAAGCAGATCTCACAGAACTTGACGGTCTCCTTGACCACCTTGAGTACGTCGGCGAGCCGCAGCACTTCATCTCGATCGGCAGCCAGAATGTGAAAAGCCAGCCGCTGGGCACTCTTCGGACCGATCCCGGGCAGCCGCCCGAGCTCGTCGATCAAATCCTGGATCGGGCCCTCGTACATGCTCAGAAAGGCAGTCCGCCGCCCATGCCCAGCCCACCGGCTAGTGGACCCAGCTTGCTGGCGGCAATGGCTTGAGCCTTGTTGGTTGCGTCACGTACCGCGGCCACGATCAAATCGGCCAGCGTCTCGGTGTCACTCGGATCAACTGCTTCAGGGTTGATCATCAATCCCACCAGCTCGCCCGAGCCAGTAACCGTCGCAGTCACCATTCCACCACCGGCGGAGCCCTCAACCTCCATCTCGGCCAGCTCTTGCTGAGCATTCAGCAGCTGTTCCTGCATCGCCTGGGCTTGGGCCAGCAGTCCGGACATGTCGCCTTCGGGAATCATCGCGGGCCTTTCGGGGTGGAGGTTCTCGCCCGCCCAGCCTATGCGCCGTGATCCTCCTCGGCGATGATCTCCGCGCCTAGGTGGCGCGCCAGAAGCTGAGTCTGTGATTCGGAGTTGTCGTCCAGATCGGTGTCGTCGCGGCTCGCGGCGCCATCCGGATCCTCAGCGATGGCGTTCGAGGCACCGTTGGTGGTGCGGCTCGCCGAAGTGTCGGGTGCTGATGGTGCGGGGCCGGCGGGCGGCGGTACAGCCTGCGACGTACGCGATGCTCCCTCTAACGAGCCGGCGCCCGGATCGACCATCGTCTCGACGGCGAAGTCAGCACCCATTACGACGACGATGGCCTCACGCAATATGTCCTCGTTGCCGCCGCGGGCGAAGCTGTCGCGCGCGCCTGCGTTCGACAGCGCCAGGAGCAAGGTGCCATTGCGGAGCTCGGCGACCTGGGCGTTCTGGCTGAGCAGAATCCAGGTGAAACGGCGCTTGCCTTTGACCTCTTCGAGGACCTCTGGCCAGAGCCGGCGTACGTCGGTGACAGAGAGTTGCGGCACTTCGGCCGGAGGGCTGCCCGCTCGACCTGTCGCAGCCTGCTCAGCTGGCCCTTCGACAGGCTCACGCGGCGATCTGGGGGCTGCGCTTGTCGAAGCCCGCTCCCTCGCTGGGCCGTCGACAGGTTCAGGGCGCATCGTGGATGTCGGCTCAGACTGCGATTGGGCGGCCGCGCTGGTCGAAGGCCGCACCTCCGCTGGCCTTTCGACAGGTTCAGGGCGCGGTCTCGGGGCTGAACCCTTCGACGAGCTCAGGACGGCGCTTGTCGAAGCCCCCTCTGCGACGCCGAGGCGTCGCTCGAGCCGATCCAGCCGTGCATGCAGGCCGCGGTCGTCGACGTCGGCGCCGGGCAGTAGCACTCGGGCACACATCAGCTCCAGATGGAGGCGCGGTGCCGTGGTACCCCGCATCTCGGTAAGCCCAGCGGCGATCACCTCCGCAGCCCGGGTGAGCTCGCCGGCGCCCAGCGACGCGGCCTGTGAGGTGAGGCGTTCGGCCTGGTCGGGAGCCACATCGACGAGTCCGGACGGCAACGCATCGGGCACCGCGGCGACGATCACGAGATCGCGGAGCCGGCGCAGCAGATCCTCAGCAAATCGCCGCGGGTCCTGACCGACCTCGATCACCTTGTCCACACAGGCGAACACCCCGCCGGCGTCACCGGCCGCGAAAGCATCGACGAACTCGTCCAGCAACGAGTCCGGCGTGTATCCCAGCAGGGCAGCCGCCTGCCTATAGGACACGCCGGATTCATCGGCACCGCCGAGTAACTGGTCCAGCACCGAGAGCGAGTCCCGTACAGAGCCGGCCCCGGCGCGTACCACCAACGGCAGAACCGCAGGCTCGACTGGTATGCCTTCCGCGTCACAGAGTTTGGCCAAATATTCGGTCAGCAGCCGCGGCGGCACCAGCCGGAAGGGGTAGTGATGGGTACGCGAGCGGATCGTCCCGATGACCTTGTCAGGCTCTGTGGTGGCGAAGACGAACTTGACGTGCGGCGGCGGCTCCTCGACGAGCTTCAGGAGGGCATTGAAGCCTGCCGTGGTCACCATGTGTGCTTCGTCGACGATGTAGATCTTGAAGCGACTGCTGACCGGCGAAAAGAACGCCCGCTCGCGAAGATCGCGGGCGTCGTCGACGCCGCCGTGGCTGGCCGCGTCAATCTCGATGACATCGATACTTCCCGGGCCATTGCGAGCCAGATCCCGACAGGACTGGCACTCGCCGCACGGCACGGCGCGAGGACCCTTCTCACAATTGAGCGCGCGGGCGAGGATCCGTGCAGACGTGGTCTTGCCACAACCCCTAGGGCCGGAGAACAGGTAGGCGTGGTTGACCCTGTTGTTGGTCAGAGCGCGCTGCAGCGGCTCAGTGACATGCTCCTGACCGATGACCTCGGCAAAAGTGTCTGGTCGGTAGCGGCGGTAGAGCGCGAGGAGGGCTGGCGCGGCTGGGCGTGAAGCGGGCTCGTCGAACAGCGCCTCGTCCTGCGTGTGCTCGACCCCCTCGAGTCGAGGCTCTGAGAGCTGCAGGTCGTCAACGCCCGCTTCTTCCACGCATGCACCTTATGCCTGGATGGTGACAACTGGGTGCCGTTCCTCACTCCCGACTCCGGTGCGAGCCGTTGGACCGGATCGCGCCCCGCCGTGGTGAGGAGAAGCGAGGGGACATGCTTTTCGTCCCTGAGCGACGACGAAGTAGGCGGGATCAACAGCGCGATCCGCGCGGAGCGAGCGCCAGCGAGCGGAGCAATTGGACACGGCGTAGGCTGCGCTGCCGTGGGGCTCGACTGGGTGTTGTTCGACGCCGATGGGGTGATCCAAGGCACTCGAGCTGGCTGGATGGAGGAGCTGACCGCCTGGGCCGGGTCGAGGGCCGAAGA
>JAJTCL010000276.1 GCA_021323255.1 Propionibacteriaceae bacterium
TCCCTAGAACCGCGTCCAAGAAGTTCGCGACACACCGTCGGTGGTCCCCCGATCGGTGTTGTGGACCCATTATCTTCCGCCCGTCCACAACGGGCGGAGGAACAAGTGCGAGTGCAGCGAGTGGCCCCACCTGACGGCGGCGAGAACTCCTGGACGGTGCTCCACGACGACTGGACGGTGGTCGAGCCGATCGAGGCGTTCCTGTCGCACCTCACCGACCAAGGACGGTCCCCGAACACCATCAAGGCCTACGCGCACGACCTCAAGGACTACTTCGTGTACCTCGAGGGCCGGCGCCTCGACTGGCAGCTGGTCAAGTTCGACGAGCTCGCAGGGTTCAAGCCGTGGCTCCGGCTGCCGCCGGCGCAGCGACGTGGCAACGTGGCGGCGCTCCCGACGGCCGAGTCGTACTGCACGGCGGGCACGATCAACCGCAAGATCGCGGCGATCAGCACGTTCTACGAGTACAACGTCCGCAACGGCGTCCACATCGCTGCAGCCATCCAGTCGGCCACCCGACCAGCGACAATGAGCAGCACATCGTTTCGCCCGTTCCTGGCGCACATACGCCGAGAACCGCCTCGTCGCAGCGGGCTCAAGGTTCACCAACCACCGCGCCGGCCACGGGTGCTGTCCGATCCCGAGGTCGAGAAGCTGTTCGGAGCCTGTGCCCGGTTGCGCGACAAGACGCTCCTCGGCTTACTGCTCGACACAGGGTTGCGGGTCGGCGAGGCGCTGGGGCTACGGCACGAGGACGTGAACACCCCCGATGGCGTCGTCGAGGTCCGGCAACGAGTCAACGCGAACGAGGCCCGGGCCAAGTCGTTCGAGCGCTCGGTCCCCGTCGGCGCATCCTGGCTGCGCCTCTACGCGGACTACCTGCACGAGGAGTACGGCGCCCTGGACAGCGACTACGTGTTCGTCACGCTCTGGTCGAACCCACGCGGGCGACCGATGACCTACGGGGCCGTCTCGGACCTCTTCAGGCGGCTTCGGCGACACACGGGCATCACCGTCACTCCGCACATGTTCCGCCACACCTATGCGACCAAGCTGCTCCGCAAGGGGGTGAAGGTCGAGACGGTGTCGAAGCTCCTCGGCCACGCCTCGGTGACCACGACGATCCAGACCTACTCACACCTGACGGTCGAGGACGTGCGCCGCGAGTTGCGCCGGGCCGGCTGCCTTGAACCGGAGGACGACTGATGTTGCGCACCGACCTGGTTGGCCGCAGCAGCGAGCCTCTGCCTGTTCGAGTGGCGCGAGCTCAGGCGGCGCTCAACGCTGTCGTCGAGCCACAGTGGCGGCGGGACTTCCAAATCACCGTTGGGCGGGATCTGCTCGCCCGGCCACTCTGCGCAGTTCCGGGATGCGGACACGAGAAGTTCACCGACGACCTCTGCAGCGGCCACCACCGGCGGTGGCTCTTCGCGCGACCGAAGGTCGACATGGAGACCTTCGTCGCCACGACCCGGGTCAAAGTCAAGGACTGGGAATCGAGCCTTAGACCCTGCCTTGTTGCCAACTGCCTGATGGGCCAGTCCGTCCAGGGGCTGTGCCCAGATCACAAGCGTCAATGGTTCGCAGCCGGCCGACCTTCGAAGCAAGAGTGGCTGGCCAGCGTGGTGGCCCCAGGCAGGCCGCAGGGCCCGCTCTGCGCACTCGTCCGCTGCAACCTTCTCGGCGGCCAGCCGGCCGGCTACTGCCGCGGACACAACGTCCGCTGGGAACGCCTCGGCCGCCCCACCGCAGCAGCGTTCGAAGCATTCATGATGAACTACGACGACTCCCGCTGGGACTTCCGTCGGCTGCCTGAGCAGCTCAAACTTGAACTGCAGTACGCCACGCAGCAGGCCGAGAAACTCCAGACAGCGCAGAGGGGCCGTCGGCACTACAGCTACACCGTCCGGATCCTGCTGCACATCGGCGCCACCACCCTGCTCGAGCACACTCGCGCCGAGTGGAACGACATTTTCAGCGAGTACGTCGCGAACCCACGCAGCTCCAGCGACACGCAGTGGCGAGCATGGCTCGGTTTCGCCATCGAACAGCTCACCGACCTCGTCGAAGGCAAGGGGTGGGAGCGAGAGTATCCGCGCGATGTGTGGGAGATGCGCAGGCTGGGCCTGCATGGCAATCAGCGCCGGCTGGACTTCACCGAGATCGTCCAACCTTGGCTGCGTGAACTGGCCAAACGCTGGACCCACTGGCGGGTCACCGTCGAGGACAAGGCTGCAGTCACCGCAACGTGCGACCTGAAGGCGTTACGCCGGCTCGCTGGCTTCCTCGCGGCCACGGGCCAGGCTGCCCACTCGGTCACGCAGTTCGACCGATCCGTGATCGAGTCCTATCTGGCCTGGTTGAACACGCAGTCCCTCGCCGCACCGACCATCCGGGACGAGGTCAGTGCGATCGCCGTGTTCCTCCGCGCTCTGCGCGAACACGAGGACTGGGCGCCCGGGCTGCCACGCACTGCCGCGATCTACGGGGGCGACTACCCGAGGATCCCGCCACTGCAAGCGCGTGGACTCAGCACGCACATCATGGTCCAGGTCCACGAGCACCTGCCCCGCTGGCGCCACCCCGATGGCCGGTTCCTCACCGAGCTCATGCTGGGCACCGGGATGCGGATCGGAGACGCCGGGGCGCTCGGGTTCGACCCGCTGGTCTTCGACAACGACGGGCATCCCTACATCCACTACTGGAACCACAAGATGCGACGCGACGCGTTCGTCCCTATTGACGGCGCACTGCTCGCCAAGCTCCGTGACCAGCAGAAACGAGTATCCGAGTGCTACCCAGAGCAGCACCGTCTCTTCCTGGCCACACCTGAACCACGCACCTTCCCCTACACCGGGTTACGACTGATTCCACGCTGCTCCAAGGACCGCATCGGCCACCAACCCTTCAAGGCGGGCACTTACCGCCAGCAGCTGCAGAACTGGATGCGGGAATGCGGCATCACCGATGAGGCCGGCCGCCCCGCCAACATCACCGCGCACCAGTGGCGTCACACCTACGCCACCGACCTGATCAACAAGGGCGTTCGCATCGAGGTCGTCAAGCAGCTGCTCGACCACGCCAGCCTGGAGATGGCCAGCCACTACGCGCGGCTTTTCGACACCACGGTCCGCACCGAGTGGGAAGCCGCCCGCGCAGGTCAGGACGACCTGCCCGCCAGCGCGTCCTCGCCGGGCCTGGCTGACGCGGCCTGGAACAACCGCGCCCGCACCGTCCTCCCGAACGGGCTCTGCGGGCTGCCTCGCCAGCAGGACTGCGCCCACTCGAACAAGTGCCTCTCCTGTCCTGTGTTCATCACCACCAGCGCTGACCTGCCCGCGCACGAGGAGCAGCGCCGGCGCACCTTGAAGCTAATCGCCGAGTTCGACGACCGCGGGCAGACCAAGCTGGCCGACCAGAACCGGATCGTCCTCGACCAGCTCGACGTGCGCATTGCCGAGATCCGGCGCAACCTCGAACTGGCCACCGCCGCCGCGGGGGACGTGAGCGATGCCGGCTGACAACAGCGACCTCCTCCGCGCGGCCGCCAAGCGTCGTCGCGAGCAGACCCTGCAGCGCGCCCGCGACGCGCTGCGCAAGCTCGAGGCCGGCGGCGAACCCATCACCTTCGACTTCGTCGCACGCACTGCCGGGGTCAGCCGGGCATGGCTCTACGGCCAGCCCGACATCCGCGAGGCCATCGAGAAGCTGCGCGACAAGCACAGGGCCAGCACGAGCGGCCCGGTGCCCGCCCCGCAGCGCACCAGCGACGCCGGCCTGCTGCGCCGCCTGGAGGCCGCGCACGCGCGGAACCGCGAGCTCGCCGAGGAGGTCCGACAGCTCCGCGAGCAACTCGCTCGCGCCCACGGCGAACTCCGCGCGGCGCGGCTGGTTACCGCGCCGTCGAAGCTGCTGCCGACCGAGGTGCGACCAGTGTCGTGAGCATGTCCACGAAGCAAAGAACGCTGATCAACGAGCCGATCTTGTCAGGGCTACAGATAAACGGCGAACTCGTCGTATGGAATGACCGACACCTCGACTTCGCCGCGCTCCAACAGCGGATCCATCCCAGCGCCAGTCGAGCAGGCCGGCTGGCCGTTGCCCTACCGGCCTGCTTCGTGGTGTTCGATCTGTTGGCCCGCAGCGGCGTTGACCTACGGACCCGGCCGTACCGCAGGCGCCGGCGCGGGCTGGAGAAGCTGCTGGACCGCCACCTGCCGGACCGGGTGGCGCTGATGCCGATGACCACCGACCTGGCGGCCGCCCAGCTGTGGATGGTCGACCACTGCGCCGCGGGCATCGAAGGCGTGGTCGCCAAACGGCTCCACCAGGCCTACCGGCCCGGTGGGCGCACCTGGCGCAAGGTCCGCACCAGAAC
>JAJTCL010000277.1 GCA_021323255.1 Propionibacteriaceae bacterium
GATCATCCGCGCCTCCGGCTTGGCCGGGTTCATGGTGTAGAGCGCATCGACGTCGCTCAGCAAGATCAGCGCATTGGCGTGGACCAGGTGTGCCACCAATGCAGCGAGCCGATCATTGTCACCGAATCTGATCTCATGGGTGGCGACTGTGTCGTTCTCATTGACGATCGGCACCACGCCAAGCTCCAGCAGTCGGCCGAAGGTCCGGTACGCGTTGCGATAGTGCGAATGGCGGGTGACGTCGTCGGCCGTGAGCAGGACCTGACCGACCCGAAGCCGGTACATGTCGAAAAGCTGCGTGTAATACCCCATCAACAGGCCCTGGCCGACTGAGGCAGCCGCCTGTTGATTTGCGAGGTCCCGCGGCCGCGTCTTGAGTCCTAGGGGAGGTAGCCCTGCGGCGATGGCGCCGGATGAGACCAGGACAATCTCCCGACCGGCCAGCCTCGCCCCTGCCAGTACGCTGACCAGCTGCTCGATGCGTTGCGGGTCAATGCCTGCCTCAGCGGTGGTCAGTGAGGATGAACCGACTTTGACCACAACACGTCGGGCGGTTGCCAGTTCCTCACGCATCGTCATCAGCCGGCTGGTCCTCGGCGGCCTCGTCGGCGGAGTGGTAGGCCCGATCCCTCTCACGTCGCCGCCGTGCGGCGGGTCGTGCTTCGCTCAACCGCTGATCTTCGCCGCGCCGGCTGAGAATCTCGGCGCCGATCTCCATTTGCGGTGCGAAGTCAAAGATCACGGCATTCGCACCGCCGATGGCGACACCATCGCCGGGCTGAGCGCCAAGCTCGAGCAGCCGGTCTTCGATTCCGATCCGGTTCAGCCGGTCGGCGAGATAGCCAACAGCCTCCGCGTTGGCGAAGTCAGTCTGCTGTACCCACCGCTCCGGCTTGTCACCGCGAACGCGCCATAGCTCGCCCTCGCGCTCCACGCTGAACTCGGCCTGGCTGTCCAGCGGCTTTGGGCGAATGATGATCCGGGTGGGCGGCGGGGGCGGCACGGAGTCACGGCGCGCCTTGACCAATTGAGCCATCGCGAAGATCAACTCCCGTAGGCCCTCGCCGCTTCTGGTGGAGATGGGAAAAATCTGCAGGCCTCGGTCGTGCAGATCGCCGGATGCCATTTCGGCAACCTGCCTGGCGTCCGGGATGTCGATCTTGTTCAGGGCGACGAGCCGCGGCCGGTCCTCAAGCCCTCCGTGCGCCTTGAGCTCAGCCTCGATGACATCCAGATCGGTGACCGGGTCGCGTCCCGGCAGATAGGTGGCGCAGTCGATCACATGGACGATGGCGGCACATCGTTCGATGTGGCGCAGGAAGTCGAACCCCAGACCGCGTCCTTCGCTGGCGCCCTCGATGAGCCCGGGCACGTCGGCGACCGTGAAGCTGGTGTCACCGGCGACCACGACCCCGAGGTTGGGCACCAAGGTGGTAAAGGGATAGTCAGCGATCTTGGGCCTGGCGCGCGAGATCGCTGCCACCAGTGACGACTTTCCGGCGCTCGGGAAGCCCACCAACCCGATGTCGGCGACGACTTTCAACTCCAGATTGATCGTGCGGGTTTGCCCCTTCTCACCCAGCAAGGCGAACCCAGGCGCCTTCCGGTTCGGCGAAGCGAGCGCCGCGTTGCCGAGTCCGCCGCGGCCACCCTGGGCGACGACAATCTCAGCGCCATCGCCAGTCAAGTCGGCGATGAGCTCACCGGTGTCGGCATCGCTCACCACTGTCCCGGGAGGTACCGGGAGGATGACGTCCTCGCCGCGAGCGCCGTTGGCGTGGTTGCCGCGACCCGGCTCGCCGTTGGTCGCCCGCCGATGTGCCTGGCGGTGGTAGTCGACCAGCGTCGTCAGCCGATGATCAACACGAAGGATCACCGAGCCACCGTCGCCGCCGTTGCCGCCGTCCGGGCCGCCGAGCGGTTTGAACTTCTCACGATGAATGGAGACGCAACCATGGCCGCCGTTGCCGCCGTACACGTGCAGCGTCACCTGGTCCACAAAAGTCGGGATGGCCATTGCTGAAGCCTCCTCTCAGTGATCAGAAACGCGTAAAAGGGCGGCCCAGATGCTTGGGCCACCCTTTCGGCGATTGTGTTATGCGGTTACTTTGCCGAGGTGGTGGCCTCGGCTGGCCCTGAAAAATTGGACGCGGAATCTGATGCGCGCGGCGTCACATTGACAACCCGACGGCCTCGCCGAGTGCCGAACTCGACTTGCCCTGCGATCAACGCGAACAAGGTGTCATCACCGCCGCGGCCCACACCGTCGCCCGCGTGGAAGTGGGTGCCGCGCTGCCGGATGATGATCTCCCCAGCGTTGACCAGCTGGCCGCCGAACCGCTTGACGCCAAGCCGCTGCGAATTGGAGTCCCGACCATTCCGGGTCGAGGATGCTCCCTTCTTGTGTGCCATGTCGTCGCCTCAGCTCTTGATGTCGGTGACCAAGACCTTGGTGTACCGCTGGCGGTGACCTTGGCGCTTGCGGTAGCCGGTCTTGTTCTTGAACTTCAGGATGCGGATTTTGGTGCCCTTGGTCTCGGCAAGCACCTCGGCGGTTACTGACGCCGATCCGAGGCTCGATGCATCTGACGTGACGGTCTCACCGTCCACGAGCAGCAGTGGTGTCAGGCTGATGCTGGAGCCGACCGCGTCGTCGAGACGGTCAATCTCGAGGACATCGCCGACAGCGACCTTGTGCTGGCGGCCGCCACTCCGCACGATCGCGTACACGCCGGACCTGCTCTCTGTTGCTCTCTGATTGATTGGTGTGCAACACAAGGGTTTGAGGGCACACACAAGGCGCCCGCCCGAAGCGTGCGCACCGAGGGTCTAGGGTACGCGGCCGCTGGTAACGGGGTCAAACTATGCGAGTGTTAACCTCATCCGGCGCCGGTGCCCAAACGCAGGGCGGCACGAGCGCCCTCAGAGGTGACCCAGAGATCAGTGGCCACCGCGAGACAGGTGATGCCGCGTTCTCTGAAGCGATCAGCAAGTTCCGGGGTTCCTGTGAAGCCACCAACGGTGCGACCGTACGCCGATGCAACCTGCACGATCCGCCCAAGGGCGCTGCTCTCCGAGTCGTCGTCGAGGAGCGCCTGCACGGTCGTCCCGAGGGAGAGGGAGAGGTCGTATGGCCCGATGAACAGTTGATCGACTCCATCCACCGCCGCGATCTCCTCAGCGCGTAGCAGTGCATTGGCCGACTCAATCATCACGGCGCACGTAATGCTGCCGTTGGCCGCCTCGGCCGTCAGCGTGGCACCGCCCCAGATGCCGCCCAACTGACCCCAACTGCGGCCACCGACCGGCGGATAGAAGCTTGCTGCGACTGCACGCTGCGCGTCCGCCGCAGACTCGATCTGAGGAACGATCACCGCCCGTGCCCCCGCATCCAATGCGGCACCGATCGCAACGAAGTCGCAGGAGGGGACGCGCACGACTAGTTGAGCAGACCCTGACGGGAAGCTGCGCGCTACGTTGATGATCTCGGTACGCGAATACACGCCATGTTGGGTGTCGAGGCATAACCAGTCGAATCCGAGCCGTGCTAACCGCGCCACCATGGCCGGACCCGCGTCGGCGCACCACACTCCACTGCTCGACTCGCCGAACCCGCGAGCCCTCTGCTCTGCTGCTGTCACGCGACTCATTCTGGCCGCCTACCAGGGCGATCTCTGCAGGCCCACCCAGATGTAGTGCTGAGCAGCTTGACCGAAGGCCACCTACATCGGTCGGTGATCGTCCTCGGCGGCTGCGAGCAGCTCGCGGCGGTGCGCGAGAGTGGTCCGCAGCCGCCCGTGGCTGACACCGAGCTCAATCTCCGCTGCGTCAATCCGGTGCCAGGCCGGCATATCGAGGGCCCTGATGCCGCGTTGTGCCAGCAGCCGGTCCAGATTTCCCGACCTGCGATGGGCCTGGACTGCACCATCGTGGACATCGGCCAGCAATGAGGTCACCGTTTCCACGGCGTCGGACTTGTTGGTACCGATCACGCCCGTCGGACCTCGTTTGATCCACCCGGTCACATATTCGTCCGGTGAGAATGAACCGTCACGGATCACCCTGCCTTCGGCATGGGGCACTCGGCCGGTTCTTTCGTCGAAGGGAATGCCGGGCAGCGGCAGGCCCCGATAGCCGACCGAACGCACCACAAGATCGGCGGCCAACGTCGGTCGGCGGCCAGCCCCGACCACAAAGCCATCGGAATTGATCATGGTCCGCTCGACCTCGACAGCGGTGACCCGATCGTTGCCGATGATCTTTGTCGGGCGGCTCCAAAAGTGGAAGCTGATGTGGCGGGAGGCACCGCTCAACGGCCGTGCCGCCCATTCCTGAAGCACCACCAGGTTGCGGGCCGCGACCTTG
>JAJTCL010000278.1 GCA_021323255.1 Propionibacteriaceae bacterium
GGGGCGGCTGGACTGAGGAGGACACCTTCCGAGCGGAGATCATCTTTCTCGAGACTCCACACCGGCTCGCGCTGACATGCTCGCTGGGCAGTAGGACGTTTCAGGCCCGCTGGCGAACCGTCCCACTGCGAGCCGGACTGCTGTCCGCGCTGCGGATGCCGCGCTGACGTCACTGTGCGAGGCGCCGACGGGGTAGCTCCTGACATGGAGTTCAATCGGATTGCGGTCGCGAACTTTTGGGAGCTTGTGATCGCAAACGACCCACGAGCGACCGACAGGCTGACCAGATCATTGCTGCGCTCGGATGCCCCGCGTCCACGGCCAGGTGATCAAGGCCCAGACGATGGCCGCGATGGCCAATGCCACCAGCAGGTACCAGGGCCAAGCGCCCAGTAAGTCCAGCAGCGAGGCCCCGCCCGGCTTGCCGTTCAGGTAGCCGTAGTTGGTCCGGAGAGCTCGGTTGATCACGAAGACCACCGCCGCCCACCCGACGGTGACCACGAGTGTCAGCCGGTAGCTGCGCCAGTTTGGATGCAGTCCCAGACCCCAAGTCAGGTAGATCACCGCCCACATCACCAGTACGTGCTGCACCCAGTAGGAGGCAATCTCTAGGACCGGCGCGATGTCTGGCAGCAGATCGGGAGTGAGCAACGCCTGCGGGTTGAGCGTCAGACCCCAGTAATAGGTCAGCGCGAAGGCCCAAGGTCGCCGGCTCCACAAGGCATATCCGGTGACTACTCGGAGCAGGTCGGACAAGTGCAGCGGGAGCGACTGCTGCGGATCGAAAAACGGTGGAATCAGCCAGAGAATCATGAAGCCGAACGTCACGACGAACTGGACGATGGCGAAGATCCGAGTGAACCGCTGCTCCTGGGGAGTGCCGCGGTGTCGACGCCCGAACCGGACCAGGACCACCGCGCCGATGACCGTCCCGGCAAGCATCACCCAGTGCAGGATGCCGTACGGCATGAAGGTCGGAGCAGCCATCGGCGGATCCACGTCAGTAACGCTAGGGGTCGTTCTCGGTGAGCGCGGGAGATGGCCTGACGCTGCAGACAGATTCGATCATGACGCATGGATTGCGCCTCGATCGCATGTGATGGTTGCTCCCTGACTCTGTGTGCGAGATCATCACGGTGCCGAGTCGGCCGATCGGCAATCCAACGAGGAGGGCAACCATGAGCGTCTACCGGGTGATCGATGTCGTCGGCACAAGCACCACCTCATGGGAGGAGGCCGCGGCTGACGCGATCAATACGGCGCGCCAATCGGTCCGGGACCTTCGTGTCGCCGAGGTCGTCAAGCAGGACATTCACGTCGGGGACGGCGGTGAGCTCATCTATCGCACGAAGATCCAGCTGTCCTTCAAATATGAGAGTCAGGCGTAGGCGCGTCAGTCGCGCTCCTCGCTTGGGCTCGCGTCGGTCGTCGTCATAGCGGACACCGACGGCTGGCTGCGTGGCCGCTCATGGATGATCACCACCTAGATACTCGGCGGCAACTCGCTTCGGTACGACCATGGTCCACGCGTCGATGACAAGCTCCCGCATCTCCGCTTCGTCGATCGCGTCCAGCCGCACCTGGACCCAGTTGTAGCGCATGTCGGACGGAATCGGCATGGAAAACTTCTCTGGTTGGGCGGCGACCAATGCGGCGCGCTCGTCCTTCGGAAAGCCGAAGCCCATTGACCGCTCGTCCCGGCTCAACGCGACGTAGACGATGCGGCCCACTCGAAACTTGACCTGATCCCGGACCAGCGCCTCGTCCGTGCGGGGCAGGGACAATGCCACCTTCCGGATATCATCTCCGGTCACCATTGCTCTGCTACTCCCTCCTGCATGTTGGCATGCTAGTGGCATACTCATGGCATGACTCGCACACGACTGAGCACGACTGTCGATCAGCAGCTGCTCGACAGTGCTCGGGGACTCCGCCCCGGCACCAGTGACGCCGCGCTCGTCGATGAAGCCCTTGAAGCGCTGCTGAGGCGTCACCGCTCCGCGGCGGTCGATGCAGGCTACGCGGCCTATGACGAACACCCGCTCGACGAGCGGGATGAGTGGGGCGATCTCGCCTCGTTCCGGCGGATTGCCGCGGCTTCGTGATAACGCTGCCTGCACGCGGGGAAGTCTGGTGGTGCGAGCTCGCCGAGGCCGGTAGACGTCCAGTTGTGGTCTTATCACGCGACGCTGCGATCCCGCGGCTACGCAGGGCGCTGGTCGCACCTTGCACAACCACTATCCGAGGCCTGGCAAGCGAAGTGCTCCTGGAACCCCTCGACGATCCCATCCCGAGACGCTCCGCAGTCAATCTGGACTCGGTTGAAAGCGTGTCGCTCGCGGTGCTGATTGATCGTTTAGGCCGGCTTGCGGACGGCCGCATGAGAGAGATCTGTGCCGCGCTCGCAGTAGCCGTCGACTGCTCAGCCTGACGTCATCCTCGGGCAAGAGTGACGTGTCGCAGATCCGACGCTAGTGATCTCACAGATGCCATGGTGCGTCCGAACACATGAGACTGCAGTAAGAGATGCCGGCCCGGCAGCAGGTCAATCACTGCCAACTCAACTGGAGCGCGCCATGGTCACGATTCAACCAACCGTTCGCACGAATGCCCCTAACATTTCGGCAACCGCCACCCCGCTGTTTTATGGGGCCGCGGGCTGGCTGGCCATCGCCGCGGGCACGCTCATCGTCATCGGCCAGGCCATCTGGTGGCCCTTTGACCAGCAAGGCAATGTGGCCACATCGCAGAACAACATCTTCAACACTGGCAGTGTCGTCTACTTGGCTGGCTTCTGTGTTCTCATGTTCGCACTGATCGGTGTCCACGGACGGCAGGCCCATAGGGCTGGGCGGCTAGGCACATTCGGCTTTCCGCAGCGATCCTCGGCACGATGATGCTCAGTGGAGACCTGTGGTTCGAAAGCTTTGCTGTCCCGTGGCTAGCCGAGGGTCCGCTCCCTGAGGTTGTCCAGAGCTCTCCATCCATCCTGTTTGCGCTGGGTGCGCTCTCGAGTTACTGGCTTTTCGCTATTGGCTGGGTAGCGTTCGGCGCCGCGAGTTTGCGGGCACGGGTCTTTCCGGTCTGGATCTCCATCTTCATCGTCGTAGGCGGTATCGCCGGTTACCAGGCTTTGCTTGCTCCTTGGGGCATTCCACTCGGTCTGGCCATCGCAACACTGGGTGTGTGGTTGCTGCGGCGGCGGCGATCCTCAGCTACCGCGGAGAGCCTCGACGAGCGGCCCGCTACAGCAGTTATGTGAGGCGCGCTGGTCTCGCCTGACGCCGATCCAGTGCTTGCTCGTCCGACAAGCAGGCGGGCCACCAGGAGCGTTCACGCTTGAGTCGAGTGAACGCGGCTTGGCCTGCTCACTGTCAACACTCTGACAAGGAGATCCTCATGACGGCTCCTGCTGACCCGGCGCAACTTGATCTTGTCCCTCGACCGATGGCCCGGGTCGGCAACTCTGGCGCCAGTTGCGGCCCTGACATCCACATTCAAGCTCAGACGTTGCCCACCGGGATCACCGACATCGCGATGATCGACGGTCCGCGGCTGCTGAAGACCCTGCACACTTATCCGCTGCTGTTCCGCGGGGCCAGCCTGGTCCGGGCCGGCAACGAGTCCTGGCCTACAGCCGTTGATCCCCGCCGCGGAGACTTCGTCCGCCTATCCGCTGATGAGATAGGCGGGGCACTCCCCGGCTGCTATAGCGCGATCAGACCGTGGTCGGCTGCGAAGGGGACGCGGCCGCGCTCCGGGTCCTGACCATCCAGATGCCCAGGCTCAGCAGCGCGAGCCCCAGCGCGACGCCGTACGGCGGTCGTGCCGCCAGGAAGCCAATAAGTCCTCCGACCACGATCGCGAGGCTGATAAGACGCGGAAAGACCCGAGCTCGCAGGGACGCAAACCCGAAGAGCACCCAACCGATGGAGAAGAGGATGTAGCTGGACAGGTAGCCGACCTGCCAGAACAGCGTCTTCTCTGCTGTGAGAATTTGGGGTACCACGCCGGCGAGCCAGGGGACGGCGAAGCCCTCGAACCACATATTGGCGCCCAAATTGACCGTTCCGATGATCGCGGCGCAGAGGGCCACCAGACCGAACCTGCCCGCCTCACGGGCCTGTCTGTCGTACGCGGCGCACGCGGCGATCGCCAAACCGGAGAATGCGGCCGCGTAGGCCAGATTCAAAACGCGGTACAGCGGATCAGCCACCATTAGGGCTAGATCGCTGAAACTCACAAAGACAAATTCCAGCGCCAGATGTGTCACGGTCAGATAGGCACCCACAATAAGCACAATGGGTCCGGCGTAACGCGATAGTGCGGACTCAGACATCATGAAGCCAAACCTATGAATCCCGG
>JAJTCL010000279.1 GCA_021323255.1 Propionibacteriaceae bacterium
TACGGCTGTGGGAACTGGCCGAGATGCCCGCAGCATCCCCTTGGCCAGCAGCGGGGCCAGAAGCCGGGTGACGCCGATCGAGAGCCCGACGCCTGGGTAGCTGATGCGGCCATCACTGGCCAACGAGTCGTACCGGCCGCCGGAGGCAATTGACCCCCACGACTCAAACCCGACGAGCTCGGTCTCATAGACGGTGCCGGTGTAGTAGTCGAGTCCGCGCGCAACCCTGAGATCGGCGATCAGTCGACCGGGCACGTAGCGTGCCGCGGCGGCCACCACCTCGGCCAGCAAGTCGAGCCCCTCGTCGAGCTGATCATGCTTGACACCCAGTCGGCGCACCACGGAGACGAACGAAGCATCCTCGGACCGGATCTCTGCCAGCTGCACACAGCTGCGGGCCTGCGCTTCGGTGATCTTGACGTCGGTGATCAACTGTTCGATCACTAGATCGGGCCCAATCTTGTCGATCTTGTCGACCTGCCGCAGCACCGCAGCAGGATCGGCAATATCCAGTCCCAGATAGAAACCCTGAGCGAGCTTGCGATTGTTCACCCGCATCAGTACAGGCGGCAGACCAAGATCGACATGAAGTCGCTCCAGCGCGGCCAGGGTGACCAGGGGCAGCTCCACGTCATGATGTGCGGCCAGTGTCTCGGCGTTCACAATGTCCACATCGGCCTGAGTGAACTCGCGATAGCGGCCCTCCTGCGGACGCTCGCCTCGCCAGACCTTTTGAATCTGGTAGCGCCGGAAGGGAAAGGCAAGCTGGTGAGCGTTCTCGAGGACGTAACGGGCAAACGGCACAGTCAAGTCAAAACGCAGACCAAGATCAGCCGGCTCGTCGGGATCGCGGTGCAGCCGTTGGACGGTGTAGACCTCCTTGTCTATCTCACCTTGCTTAGCCAGGCGATCCAACGGTTCGACTGCCCGGGTCTCGATCGATGCGAAACCGTGCAGTTCGAAGGTCTCACGCAGCCGGTCGAGTACGAACTGTTCGACGATGCGGGCTTCTGGTGTGTACTCCGGAAAGCCCGACAACGGCTTGGGGCGACTCACGCGCTACTCCTTGGACAGTTCGGCGAGATTCTGCAGGTACGGGTTGCCCACTCGCTCGCGGGCCATGGTCGTCTGCGGACCGTGTCCTGGAAGCACAGCTACTGTGTCCGGCAACGGCAGCACCTTGGTACGCAGGCTCTTCAGCATGTCGGGCAGGCTTCCGCCTGGCAAGTCAGTCCTGCCAATCGAGCCAGCAAACAAGACGTCGCCGGAGAAGACCACCGAGTCGATCTGAGGGTCTGGAAGATAGGCCTCTTTCAGAACTGCTCGCGCATCGCGGGTGTGATCCGCGATTCCCGATGCTCGCAGCTCGATTTGAAACATGGTCGAGCCAGGGGTGTGGCCGGGGGCATGGATGACCTGAAAGCTCAGGCCAGCAACGGTCACTTAGGCGCCGTCGCTCAGCTCCCGTACGTCATCTGGTTCGGTAAAGGCCGCCGGACGCCCGGTCAAGCGCTCCAGCAGCAGCTGGGTCTCGAGTCCCATTGCCCGTAATGGGTCCGAAAGCAGCACCCGGTCCTCAGGATGCACCCAGCAGCTCGAAGCGTATGAGCGGCACAACGGCGTGACGGAGAACATGTGATCAAGGTGCCCATGGGTCAGCAACACCGCCACTGGCTTGAGCCGGTGCTCCAAGATCAACTCGGCGACACCGTCCGCCGCATCCATTCCTGGATCGATGATCACGCATTCCTCGCCCGGGTTGGCGGCCGCCAAATAGCAGTTGGTTTGCCAAGGCCCAGCAGGAAATGAGGCGATGAGACTAGCGGACGTGTTCGTGGTCATTATGACGACGATACCTACCGCGATCGGACTCATCGCCGCGTTGCCAACACCACCCACATAGGTCGGGCCCACCAGGAGGTAGTGACTCCAAAGCGGGCCCTAGACGGAGTAGGAGTCCGCCTTGCCCAATCATCCCATCACCCCGTTGGCATCCGGCCAGGTCAACCATGACCACCTGAGTGTGGAGTTGGTCGAACCTGACAACATGCCAGCCGCAGTCAGAATCGTCTGGCCGACCGCGCCAACGATCACCACACCCGCCCGTTACAACGAAGTGGCCAGCACAGCCATGCGGCTACTCGCTGAGGCATCCACGACGCTGGCCAGAATCAAAGCAAGCCGACGGCATTTTTAACTCGGCTAACTTCACTGGATCGACCGTCCCCGCCCCGACTGGCAAATCCGTCGGGGCGGTCAGCTCGTGCGCGTTAGGGGGTCGGAATGATCGGGTCGTCCGAGCAGTTTGCTTGGACGAACTTGATCATCTCTTGGACCGAGACCGTTTCCCCGAACAGCTCAATGGCCAGAGGGTCGCCAGCATCCACGAACTCCTGAAGCCCAGCTGCCCTCTCCTTCGGCGTCAAACCGTGATCGCTGGACCCGTGGCTGATCCGCTGACCGAAGCAGGTCGGAGTGCCAGGTTCGCCGACTGGATGCGCCGAAGCGATCTGCGGCGCCCCCCACATCGCGGCAGCCGCGGCCGATACAACCAGCACCGTCCTAATACGCATCATGGTCCCCCTCTTCCGCCACGCGGCGGTATCCGAATAACAGGCTTCTGAGTCTGCCAGAACTGCGTCGCCCACGGGGCATATGCAACGCACGCGGGCCGACAGGGCTTTCAGGACTTGTGCCGCTTCCCCCTGGTCGGCCCGCAAACACGACGCTAACCGATACGGCTGACAAACAGGCCACCTGCACCGCACGAACAACCCTGGACCCGATTACCGAGTCATGAGTACAGCCGACCAAACCGGGTAAACGTCAGTCATGGCGGGGGCAGGTTCCCGGCATGCCGGTCGCATTACTCAAAGATCACCCCTAAAGAGTGATGCCTCAGGTAACCGATCAAGAGCAGTCTGCCGCTATCCGGCCATGGCGTCGCGAGGCAAGGTGGGGGCGGCATGACGACAGGCGCTGAGCGCCTCACCTATGAGATCCGCGTACGCGGTGAGTTGACCGATGCGCTTGTTGCCGCACTCCAGGCTCTGAACTTGGAAATCGAGCAGACTGCAAACGGAACGATTTTGGTCGGTGTCTTTCGCGACCAGCCCGAGCTTCTTGGTGCCCTGCAGGCAATGCATGACTTTGGCGTTGAGCTGGTGGAAGTACGGCAAACAGGCACCTCGGTGCCTCGTGATGCCGGCGGGACTGTTGATCCTGGCCGGGCCCGTTGCCTTGCCGAACTCGACCGGTCGGTCCGGGCCGGTTGGGAACGACGACGCGGCTCCACTGTTCCGTACGCCGGCCCGACCAGCTAACAAAAAGGGCTGAACCCGCGCCGGTCGGTACATGTGCCCTCGGGGGGCGAGGTGGGTGACCGGCGCTGGCCGACTGCAAACACTAGTGAACCGACCCGGCTCAGGTGCGGGCTCTGACGAAGAAGGCGCGCAGGAGTGCGAGTCGCAAACTGCCGCCGAACGCTCCCGTTAAGCGTGCCTCCAGGGCGATGGATCAGGCGAGGTCGCCCTGAATGGCACCGCCGGGGAACTCGTCGGTGTGCACGTTGACGTAGTAATCCTCGGGGTGCAGCAGGATGTCGAGGAGAACCTGCCGCGGCGCTGTGACGCACTCGCTCGCTTGGTAGGTGTCCACGGCGCCCTCGACCGCGCTGAACTGCGTTTCAAGGTCGACGGCGATCCCGCCTCCGGCGTGCGAGTGGATGTGGGCGTTACCGATACCTGCAGCTGGTTCGGTCGGCTCGCCGATCCCGGTGACGGTGATGTCATAGCACACCGTTCCGGTTTTGAGATCCACGGTCAACTCCGCGGTGCCGCTGCCATCCGGGTCACCACTCGGCACCAATTCGACGGTGAACGTCTGTTCAGGGACAACTGGCAGATTGGTCGGAACGTCGTCAGGTGCAGCCCACGCCGGGCCGGCGACCGTCAATCCCACCAGCAGTGCGGCCAGAAACAGAACTTTGCGCATGGAAACCCCCGTAGAAATAGTGCTCGTGGTCCCAGGCCGGACGCGCCGGCAACCAAAAGGACATCACCCCAGGTCAGCAATGTACCCCCCAGGGCCGACCGCTGCAGGTACTTGCGCTTATCGCTGGGCCGGGTGTTCCGATACTGAAGCATGTCGACCAAAGACCAAGCCCTCTCCGCAGCCCTCCACGGCGAAGCCCTGCTCACCGCGAAACGGCCCGAACTGCAACCCCTGATCGATCATCTCCGCGAGGTCGCGCAAGGCCGCGACGACATTCGCGTAGAGTGCGCCGGAACTGTCGCGGGGTGGTGGTTCGCCGATGCCGCCCGGCGAGGCGAGGAACTCATAGCAGCGGGCCTTTTTGCTGAA
>JAJTCL010000280.1 GCA_021323255.1 Propionibacteriaceae bacterium
GAAGTCAAGGCCGCTGCAGCCGAGCATGGCCTCTGGTATCCGCCGGACCCTTCGTCGTACGAGATCTGCTCGATCGGCGGCAACATCGCGACCAACGCCGGCGGATTGTGTTGTGTCAAGTACGGCGTCACGACCGACTACGTGCTCGGGCTCGATGTGGTGCTCGCCGACGGAACCCTGATCACCCTCGGCGGCAAGCGGATCAAGGACGTGGCGGGCCTGTCGCTGCTCAAACTCTTCGTCGGCAGCGAAGGGACTCTGGGCATCATCACGCGCGCCATCCTGCGACTGATTCCGGCCCAGGGACTGCGCTCGACATTGGTTGCCTACTTCCCCACTGTGCAAGCTGCCGCCGATACCGTTGTGATGATCGGCAGGACCTTGCGGGCCTCGATGATGGAGTTGATGGATCAGGCCGCGATCAATGCTGTCGAGGACTACCGCTCGATGGGACTCGATCGCTCGGCAGGCGCGCTGCTCATCGCCCAGTCCGACGCGCCGGGCGCCTCGTGTGCAGCAGAGATCGAACTCATGGAGGCTGCCTGTAACACCGGTGGAGCCAAGGAGGTCTTCGTCACCAACGACCCGGACGAGGGTGAACTGTTCGTGGCTGGCCGCCGCGCTGCTTTTCCTGCGATCGAAGCCCGCGGTTCCATCCTGCTAGAAGACGTGGGTGCACCAGTGCCGCAACTCCCTCAACTCTTGGGCGGTATCGCTGCCGTGGCCGAGCGGCATGCCGTGGAGATCCCCGTCGTGGCGCACGCCGGGGATGGAAACACCCATCCGACCATCGTCTTCGACCGCGGAGACCCGGCGGCGCGGGATCGCGCCTATCTCGCCTTCAGTGAGATCATGCAGCTGGCGATCGAACTGGGCGGCACTATCACCGGTGAGCATGGCGTCGGCCGAGCCAAGAAGGCCGCCCTGCCTGCTCAGCTCGGCCCTGAGGTGATGGCCCTCTCGCACAAGATCAAGAACGCACTCGATCCGCTGGGCATCCTCAACCCCGGCGCCATCCTGTAGTCCGGGTGTACGAGTCCACGAAAGTGTGGGCGAGCTGGTAACTTTCATCGCCCAAAACATGCGACTCACCCGCACTTTCTGGGAGCTCAGCTGGCTCGGTCCCAGTGGCGCAAGGCCCGCGCTCGGCCAGCCGGCCGGAAGAGCGACGCATCAAGCAATGCCTCCCAGCGCGCCAAGCGTCGCGGATCCCATCGCCGACCGACCAGCCGGTCCGCGCTGGCAATGATCGAGGCACCTTCGTGTAGTAGCTGGGTAGACGTGAAACCCATTCGTTGCCAGTCGATCTCGACGAGGCGACGATCCCGAGAAAGATCACTGCGGTGCACCTGACGGTCGCGATGGACACCCCCGTCGTACTCATGGATTCGTCGGGTGCCGACGAGCCATAGGTCCGCCCGTGCGACGAAGCGACCGTGTGCGTCATAGATCTTCCTCTGTGGCTCAACATCGATCTCAGCCGCTAAGTGCAGAACTCGCATCACCGATTCCCAGGGAGATTCGCTTCGTGCATCAAGGAGTGGCAAGACCGCACGCAAACGCGGGGCTCCCCGACGGCGTTGGGCGGCGGCCACCCGGAGGTCCTCCATAGTGCAATGGCCACAACGCAACGCCGAGTCACCGAGGATCACTAGGTCGAGCAATCCGAGATCTCGTGCCGCTGCGAGCAGTGTTTCGGCGCCGGTCGTGATTCGGAGACCGCCTATGGTCTCAACCGGCACCGGCCGTGGGTGCCGGCATACCAGGAGGCCCGTGCGCTCGGGATATCGTTCACCGATCGGCACGGCGGCGAAGACTGGGTGTGGGATCGCCTCTGGGAGCCACCAGCCGCTTACTTCCGCGGCGGTGAGCGAGGTGAATCCGGCACTCTTCGGAAGCACTAGCTGCCAACCGTGAAGCAATTCGCGCAATGGACTGGCACGGGGAACGTAGATCCCACGCGAGCTGTTCCCATTGACGCTGCCGCGTTCTACCCCTGAATGGTCTGGCTGCGGTACTGGAATCAATTTCCGCCATGCCTGGAGCATGCGGACACACTCCATCGTTCGGTCTCCCTAGACCGAATCTGTGGAAAGCTCAACGATTCATCAACAAGAAGACGGAAGTGTGGCGACTGACAGCATTCCAGCGCCGAAACCCGCCGGTCGCCCGCACTTGCGGGTAGCAGCGATCGTGAGATCAACGGCGGTTGATCACCACGGTTCCGACCGCAAGATCATGAAGCCCCCGGCGGTCCGTCGAAATGATCAGCGCCGGCAGCGCAAGGGATACCAGCAGTGCCCGCAGCAGGGCTCGCGGCAGACCGAGCGGCTGCGCATCTAGCCGTACCACCGCGATACGGCTCAGCAATTGGCCGAAGCTGCCGCCGGCCAGCCAGGACAGCAGCGCGGACTCGACGAAGAAGACCGTCAAGATCATCCACGCTCTCCAGCCACCGCCGGTAAGCACCGCCGACCCGAAGAAACCAACGGCGATTGCCATGCAGGCTGCCCAGTCAATGATCAAGGCGCCGATCCGCGCACCCCAGCTCGCCAGCGACCCGCGTCCTTCCCGTGGCAAGCCAAGACCCCGGCCGGGATAGCCCTCGCTCGCCGACGCCGTGTCCGGTGCTTTGTCCGCCACGTGGCTGAGGTTACCTGGCGCCCCGGCGCGCGATTCCCGATCGCTGCAGCCTTGGCAGCCCTCGTGTTACATGTGTGAAACATTTGTGCAACTGGACAGAAATCGCATCTCCATTAGGCTTCCCAAACAACCGAGGGCGGATACCGATCCGCGTTCGTCCAGCTTTGCTTGCTCAGCGCCGAGCGCGCTCAATCGCTCAAGGCTGAGCAGGTTGTCCATTTGCGTGCCTCAAGCGCGCAACCACAGCGCGTGCCCAAGGCACGACTTACCTCACCGGAGGACAAATGTTCCAAGGAGCCGACGACCTGTTGGCCTATGTCAAGGATGAGGGCGTCGAGTTCATCGACATTCGCTTCTGTGACCTGCCCGGCATCATGCAGCACTTCACTGTGCCGGTGGGCACGTTCGGACCCGAGTACTTTGAGGATGGAGTCAACTTCGACGGCTCGTCGATCCGCGGCTTCCAGAAGATCCACGAGTCCGATATGGCGCTGTTTCCCGACCCGGCGACGGCCTACATAGACCCTTTCCGGGCTGCCAAGACACTGTGTATCAACTTCTTCGTTCATGATCCCCTGACCAAGGAGCCGTACAGCCGCGACCCGCGCAACATCGCCCGTAAGGCGGAGAACTACCTGGCCTCCACCGGGATCGGCGACACCGCGTACTTCGCCCCCGAAGCCGAGTTCTACATGTTCGACGACGTACGGTTCGAGACCAAGCAACAGACCGGCTACTACGCAATCGACTCCGTGGCCGGCGCATGGAATACCGGCCGGATCGAGGATGGTGGCAACCGCGGCTACAAGGTTCGCTACAAGGGCGGCTACTTCCCAGTACCTCCTGTCGACCACTTCGCCGACATCCGCGACACCATCGTCAAGAATCTCGAGGTCTCCGGGCTCAGCGTGGAGCGGGCGCACCACGAGGTCGGGACCGCTGGGCAAGCCGAGATCAACTACAAGTACGCCACGATGTTGCAGGCCGGCGACGACCTGCAGAAGTACAAGTACATCGTCAAGAACACCGCCTGGGCAGCCGGGAAGACCGCAACGTTCATGCCGAAGCCGATCTTCGGCGACAACGGCTCGGGGATGCACGTCCACTCCTCGCTCTGGAACGAGGGTGAGCCGCTGTTCTACGACGAGGCTGGTTACGGCGGATTGTCCGATGTCGCGCGCTGGTATATCGGCGGCATCCTCGAGCACGCGCCGTCGCTGCTGGCCTTCACCAATCCGACCGTGAACTCCTACCATCGGCTGGTTCCTGGCTTCGAGGCGCCGGTCAATCTGGTTTACAGCTCACGCAACCGCTCGGCCGCGATGCGGATCCCCATCACCGGCTCCAACCCGAAGGCGAAGCGGGTCGAGTTCCGCTGCCCCGATCCGTCCTCGAATCCCTATCTGGCGTTCGCGGCGATCTTGCTGGCTGGCATCGACGGCATTCTGAACAAGACCGAGCCCGCGGCGCCGATCGACAAGGATCTGTACGAGCTGCCGCCTGAAGAACACGCCTCGGTGCCAACGGTCCCGGACAGCCTGGATGGAGTACTTGACAACCTCGAGGCAGATCACGACTACCTGCTGGCCGGCGATGTCTTCACCCCCGATCTGATCGAGGCGTGGGTCGAATTGAAGCGCGCCGATATCGATGGCGTGCGGCTCCGCCCGCACCCACATGAGTT
>JAJTCL010000281.1 GCA_021323255.1 Propionibacteriaceae bacterium
GGCCCACGTAGTCGATCCGAAGATCATGGCTGCTGTGCTCACCCGGTTCTTCAGATCCTGATCTCATGACGCATGAGGTGTCCTGGCCCGCGGCAAATCACCGACGTTTGCAGCGACGTGCGCTGCTGACCGCCGGCACCGTCGGGGACTGATCCCGCTGAGATTCGCAGCAGTTCGCGCAGTGGATCGGTGCTCCGCCTAATTGGCAGCCGAGCAGTTCGAGCTGCACAGCCGGAGGCTAACCAAGATCAACTTCAACGAGCGGATCGGTGAGATTCTCGAGGGCAAGCCCCGGCTCAGCGTCGGGACCGTCACGGCCGGCGGGCACGCTTAGCCGACACCATCTAGCCAGCGAGGCAATAACACCTCGCGCAACGGGTCGCCACCGTCGACGAACAGCCGACCTCCGGGTCGTAGCACCGCGGCGATGCGGGCCAGCGCCATCCGACCCGCCTCGGGATGGCGACCGTCGAGGGCGCCGACGCGGATTCCGAAGGCAAGATCAAATGGCTGCTCGCCGGGCAGCAAGACCAGTTCCTCGGCTTTGACCTGGCGGAGGCTCATCCGACCGGAAGCGATCTCCGCAGCAGCATGCTCCCGCGCCTGCGCGATCGCCTTGCCGCAGCGATCGATAGCGAGGATGTGGCCGGTCCCGAGCCGCGCAGCGATTGCGCGCGCCGCGGCGCCAGGTCCGCAGCCGATCTCGAGTACCCGCATTCCCGGGCGGATCGGCAGCGCGTTCACGATCTCAGCCAGACGCGGCGAGAGGGGGTTCATACGGGCCAGCGCTGCGCAGGCGGCGTTGACAGGGCTCGCAGCATATGACCACGCTAATGCGCCCGGCTAGCCGCGGCAGAGCCTGCCGGTCGTTCGACTCGTTCCGGCCGGCACCGGATCGATTGTGATCATCGGCTGCAATCGGAGTGTGAGAGGCTCGCAGCATGGTCACTGAGGCACTGGCCTTCCTCGGCGTGTGCGCTCTGGTGATCTGTGCACCCGGACCCGACACTGCGCTCACCATCCGCAATTCGATCGTGGGCGGTCGCCGCGGCGGCGTCCTCACTGCGGCAGGAGTCGCAGCCGGGCAGCTGGTGTGGACCGTGGCAGCCAGTGTTGGCATCGCCAGCCTGTTGCAGGCATCTCAGCCTGCCTTCACCGCCCTCAAGATCGTTGGGGCGGCGTACCTAGCGTTTCTCGGCGTGCAGTCGATCTTGGCTGCACTGCGCGGCCGCCTTGACGCAGAGGAGCATCACATCCGACCGCCAGAACCGTTGAGCGCTATCCGCCAAGGTTTCATCAGCAACCTGGCCAACCCCAAGATGGCGGTTTTCTTCCTCAGTCTGCTTCCGCAGTTCGTCAGAGACCCTTCGGGCGGTTTCGCGGCACTCGTGCCACTCGGTGCGGTGTTCTGCCTGATGACATTTGGCTGGCTCTCGACCTACGCCGTAGTCCTCGGCCGGGTCGGACCATTCCTGCAACGGGCGAGGGTCCGTCGCGTCGTCGATGCGGTGACCGGGACCGTTCTGGTCGCCTTCGGTATCCGCCTGGCGACGGCGACACGTTGAATGTTCGCGACCTCGGGACGTGCCCACCTGCGTATTAGGTCCGGCGAAATTCGCTGAGAACTTCACCCCAGGCCAGCCGTCGACTCAGGATCCACGCCTGAACGGGGTGATGGAGGGGCGGCTAGCGTGAACTTTCCAGCGCACGGGTCTGGAACCTCGCCGCAACCAGGCCCACAGCCACAGGTGCCCTGCTCGACGGGATCAAGTGCGTGCGTGGGAGCGCAGCAGCGGTCGCCGCGCCAGGCCTCGACACCCTCCCGAACCGCGACACCGGCGATCACTAAAGCGGCGATCGGGTCGGCCCACGACCAGCCGAACAGCCAGTTCAGGCCGAGTCCGACCAGCAGCACCGCAGAGAGGTAGGTGCACAGCAGGGTCTGCTTGGAGTCGGCGACAGCAGATCGGGAACCGAGCTCCCGCCCGGCACGACGTTGCGCCCACGACAGCAGTGGCATCACCGCCAGACTGACCGCAGCCAGGACCAGCCCAACCGGGGAATGCTGTGCTTCACCACTGCCGAAGAGTGATCGCACCGCATCGATCGTGACGAATATGGCCAGAGCGAAGAAGGAGCAGGCGATCACTTTCAACGCCACCTTCTCCCGGGCTTCGGGGTCGCGACCGGCGAACTGCCAGGCCACAGCGGCGGCCGAGGAAACCTCGATGACAGAGTCCAGCCCGAACCCGATCAACGCACTCGAGGATGCCCGCGCACCCGCCGCCAGCGCCACGATCGCTTCGATCACGTTGTAGCTGATGGTCGCCGCCACCAAGAAGCGGATTCGTCGGCCCAGCACTATTCGGCGGGCCGGAGACAGACTCAGTGACAGGCTTGTCACGCCTGCACCTCGCCGGTGGCCGTGTCGAGCAATGAGGGCTCGGATGTTGCGGTCGTCTCGGCGCCGCAGCATTCGGGGTCGACCACCAGCACGAGGTCGAGCAGATCATCGAGGGCGTGGCCGATCCGGGCATCGGTCAGTTCATATCGCGTCCGCCGCCCTTCGGGGATTGCCACCACCAGTCCGCAGCCGCGCAGACAGGCGAGGTGGTTCGACATGGCTTGCCGGGATACCCCCGCCAGGTCGGCGAGGTCCGCCGGGTAGGCCGGACGGTTCCGCAATGCCAGCAGCACCCGGGTTCGGGTGGGATCGGACAGCGCGTGCCCGAACCGGGCCAAGGCATCCGTCGACGTCGCAATCTTCACCCGGCCATAATACAGATTTGGCTGTATTCAGCGGAACTCGAATCAATGAGCCGATCGGCCACCAAGCGCACCGGTTGCCGATCCCGCTGCCGGGTAAGTCACCAGACAAACGCTTTGTGAAGCCGCATCTTTGAGGGACGAGGAGGACTGTGATGTCAGAACACATGGCGACCGCACAGTGCGAGATCGAGGCTCCACCCGAGGACGTGTGGCGGGCACTGACCGATCCCGAACTGATCAAGAAATACATGTTCGGCTCAGAGGTGAAGACCGATTGGAAGCCGGGCAGCCCGATCACCTGGCAGGGCGAGTTCGAAGGTCGCCCGTACCAGGACAAAGGAGAGATCATTTCCTTCGAGCCCAGTCAGCGCCTGGAGGTCACCCACTTCAGCCCGCTTACCGGTCAGGAAGATCGGCCAGAGAACTACCACCGGGTCCGGTACGACCTGCAGCCGACGAACGGCGGCACCACGGTACGACTTACCCAGGACAACAGCAGCAGCGCTGAGGAGGCCGAGCACTCCGCGTCAAACTGGCAGATGATGCTCGATGGCCTCAAGAAAGTCGTGGAGCTACGCTCGTCGAGCTGAACTCAGTGCTCGGGGTCGGAGGGCGGCTCGAGCATGATCACCGGGATTTGCCGCGGCGCGGCGCGATGGTACCCCTCCCACCAGGGATAGGCTTCGAGGCCACGATCGACCCACTGCTGCCGCTCCGCGCCCGCTAGCTCCCGAGCACGCATTTCGATCGCCGACCCTCGCCAAGTGATCATCGCGTATGGGTTGGCCCGCAAGTTGTGGTACCAGCCGGGATTGGCTGGCCGGCCGAAGTTGGATGCGATCAGAACCAAACGATCACCATCTGCCAGACCCAGTACGGGCACGCTGCGCGGCTGGCCGGTGCGAGCGCCCGTGGTCCTCAGCATGACGATCGGAAGTCCCGAAATCCAAGCAGACAAGGTAGTTCGTCCACGGCTGAGCCGGTGAAAACCGCGATCAATCCGCGGCAGCATCCGTGAGGGTATCCATGACATCGGAATGATCACCGCAGCCTTGCGGACCATGCGACGCAGCGGGCCAGGCCGACGCTGCTCGAAGTTGATCATCCGTCTGGTGATTCGATCAGGCCGACCGAACGAGCCGGAGCTTGCCACCGCGCTCACGTGGCAGGGTGGTGACCGGCTCCACATAGACCTCGGGTGGCACCGCTCCGGTGGCCGCGATGGCAGCGAGGAGGGCTCGCCGCAGCCGTTCTCCGACGCCTTCGGCGGCTCCTCGAGCCAGCACAACCTGTGCATGCAGGCCCTGCGCGTCGTGCACAAAGGTGTACTCCCCAACCTCGGCAAGCGGCGCGACAGCCGACCCAAGTACGGAGGGATGGACCGCGACAGGCACCCCGCTCTGGCCGGGAAAGTAGAGGATGTCTGCGGTACGCCCGTCCACGGAGAGCAGGCAGCGCCAAGGACGGCCTGCGGGATTGGGCAACGGTGACTCCACGACCGAGTCGGTCAGCTCGTAACGGATGAGCGGCTGGGCGTAGTTGATCAAGTTTGTC
>JAJTCL010000019.1 GCA_021323255.1 Propionibacteriaceae bacterium
CCACTCGTGTACCCCCGAAGGGGCCTTACCGTTCGACTTGCATGTGTTAAGCACGCCGCCAGCGTTCGTCCTGAGCCAGGATCAAACTCTCCGTTGAAATCTATGCAAATCCGACCCTCGTACGAGAGTCGATTTTGGCTGTCTCAACATGTTCGATCGCTGACCAAAAGACCCAATGCTGGATCTATCGTCAATCAATCAAAGGAATCCGAACTCGGAGCACGCCGAAGCGAGGCCCGAGCACGGGGTTTTAGTGCATTATTTGGCATTGACTTTTAGCACGCTGTTGAGTTCTCAAGTTTCGGGCGCACACCGCGCCGGGGTTGTTGTGCTCCGGCTTGGGGCAACTCGACCAACGCTATGAGGTCCAGTTAGTCCAAGTCAAACTTGAACTTGTCTATTCCACACCCGCGGCGTCTGAAGCCTCTGGATGCGATGAATGCGCTGGGAGCGCACACGTATCCTGAGATCTCGTCGGCCAGTGGGTTCCTCCGGGTCGGCCGCCATGGATCAGCGATCCTAAGCGTCCCGCACCCCGCTAAGGCCTGGTCTACTTTACGCTCCGGTGCCCGCGCGGTCAACTAAGCCGTGGCGTTCACGCTCGTATCCTTCAGAATCGGTACCGGCGAAGGTGAGAGCCCCGACCGTCTTCTTCCCCCGGCGCAGAATCACGTAGCGGTCGTGTAGCAGATCCTCCTCGCGGATCGCCGCATCCGGATCAGTGATGCGCTTGTTGTTGAGGTATGCGCCGCCTTCAACGATCGCGCGCCGGGCCGCCGCCTTGCTGGGCACAACGCCACTGCGTTCCATGGCCTCGACGACGTTCGGAAGGGGTGCCTCGGTACTGAGCTCTGCGCCGCCGACCTCGGCCACGACTCCGGCCAAGGTCGATTCGCTCAATGCCCCCAATTCGGCACCGCCGAAGAGTGCCGCTGCCGCTGACACCGCCGCATCACGCTCAGCAGTGGAATGCACAAGTGCGGTGACGTCGTCGGCCAGTGCCTTCTGGGCGGCGCGGAGCTGTGGCGCCTGGCGCGTCTGCTGTTCGAGCTCGGCGATCTCCTCCTGGCTGCGCTCGCTGAACACCTTGAGGTACTCCACGACCTTCTCATCCTCAGCATTGAGGAAGAACTGATGGAAGGCGTACGGGGAGGTCATCGCTGGGTCCAGCCAGATGGTTCCCATCTCGGTCTTGCCGAACTTGCTGCCGTCGGCCTTGGTGAGCAGCGGCGTCGCCATGGCGTGCACGCGGGCCCCTTCGACGCGCCGGATCAGCTCGACACCGGCGGTGATGTTGCCCCACTGATCACTGCCACCGAACTGCAATGTGCAGCCGTACGACCGATACAACTCCAGGTAATCGAGGGACTGCAGGAGCACGTAAGAGAATTCGGTGTAGGAGATGCCCTCCTCGAGGCGCTTGCGCACGACCTCGCGGGCAAGCATGCGGTTCACCGGGAAGTGCTTGCCGATGTCGCGAAGAAAGTCCAGGACCGACATCGGACCAGTCCAGTCCAGGTTGTTGACAATCCGCGCCGCATTGTCACCGCTGAAATCGACATACTTCTCAACTTGGGCACGGATGCGCCCGACCCACCCGGACACCGTCTCGGCGCTGTTGAGGATTCGCTCGCCGGACTCCTTGGGATCGCCGATCATCCCGGTCGACCCGCCGACCAGAAGCAGCGGCTTGTGGCCGGCTCGCTGCAAGATCCTGGCAACAATGAGCTGTACCAGGTTGCCGAAGTGGATGCTCGGAGCTGTCGGGTCGAAACCGACATAGAAGGTGACCGGTCCGGAGGCGAGGTGGCTGGCAAGAGCCTCTTCGTCGGTGGACTCGGCCAGTAGGCCACGCCACCTCAGCTCATCAAGCACCGCGTTCACGAGGCACCACAGTAGCGCCGGTGCTAACTAATCGCCTCGGCGATCGGCGCTGCGGCCCAGCGGCTGCGTCGGAAACGCACGTGCACGTTCCCTTCTGACGCCTTACACGCGTTGCAACGTGTGCGGCGCGTCAGGAACGCACGTGCACGTGCGTTTCAGCGAAGGGTATTCAGATGGTCGCACAGCCAGCATGCTGACAGTGAGTCAAGCCCTGTTGAGCCATGCGTCGACTGAAGTCATGGCATCTCTAATCTCGTTGAGTTGCTCTCGTACTCGCGGCAGCGCAGTGCCGCCCCTACCCGTGCGGCTGTTGATCGAGCCAGTGAGGCTGAGCACGGAGCGGACCTCTGAGGTGAGGTGGGGGGAAAACTCTGCCAGCTCGTCTGCGCTCAGGTCGGTCAGTTCTTTGCCTTCGGCCTCGCAGCGTCGTACGCATGAACCGGCGATCTCGTGCGCCTCGGCGAATGGCACCCGCTGCCGTACCAGCCAGTCCGCGATGTCGGTGGCCAGGGAGAACCCCATCGGGGCGAGGCGCTCCAGCCGTTGCCGATCGAAGGACAGGGTCGAAACCATTCCGGCGACCGCCGGCAACACGAGCAACAGCTGATCGATGGAGTCGAAGATCGGCTCCTTGTCCTCTTGCAGATCACGGTTGTACGCCAGCGGCAACCCTTTCAGGGTCGCCAGCAGGCCGGTCAGGTTGCCGATCAATCGTCCGGCCTTACCTCGCGCTAGCTCGGCGACATCGGGGTTCTTCTTCTGCGGCATGATGCTCGACCCGGTCGACCATTCATCAGCGAGGGTGGCGAATCCGAACTCATGGGTCACCCAGATGATCACGTCCTCACTCAGCCGCGAGAGATCGACAGCAATCTGGGCACAGACATACGCCGCCTCAGCCACCAGGTCGCGCGCAGCGGTGCCATCAATGGAGTTAGCCACGCTCCCCTCAAACCCGAGCTCCAGTGCTACGAACTGTGGATCCAAGCCGAGTGATGTGCCGGCCAGGGCGGCCGACCCGTACGGGCTGACCGCAAGCCGGCGGTCAAGATCACGGATACGATCACCGTTCCGCAGCAGAGGCCAGGCGTGGGCGAGCAGATGGTGCGACAGCAGCACCGGCTGCGCGTGCTGCAGGTGGGTACGGCCGGGCATGGCAACCCCAAGATGATCACGCGCCTGATCGTGCAATGCGCTGACGACGTTGCTCAACCCGGCAGTCACCGTCCGCAGTGCATCCCGCAGGTACATCCGGATCAAGGTCGCGATCTGGTCGTTGCGGGAGCGGCCCGCACGCAGTCGGCCGCCCAGCTCGGTTCCGACCAGCTCAACCAGCCGCCGTTCCAGCGCACCGTGCACGTCCTCGTCGGTACTAGCGGGCCGGCCAGCCTCCAGTCAAGATGAGTCGACCGACTCAGTGCGAGCAGCGGCTGCGCAGGGTCGGCGCCGAACCGGCCGCCCCACAGCCGGCCCTCATGATCATGGGTTGCGGGGTGAGACGGCGGCTCCGGGATCAAGAAAGGCTCGCGTCCCGACGCGCGGCCAGCTTGCTCGACATGCCGTAAATACCGATGAAGCCACGGGCCTGGGATTGATCAAATCTGTCGCCCTCGTCATAGGTGGCAAGGTTGAAGTCATAGAGGCTGGTGTCGCTCCGGCGGCCCGTAACGGTGGCCTTTCCGCCCTGCAAGATCATCCGGATCTCACCGCTGACCGGCTGCTGTGCCTCGTCGATGAAGGTGTCCAGCGCCCGCTTGAGCGGTGAATACCACTGGCCGTCATAGACCAGCTCGCTCCAACGCTGGTCGATGCCGCGCTTGTAGCGGGCAAGCTCGCGCTCGACAGTGACGTTCTCCAGTTCCATGTGAGCAGTGATCAAGGCGATCGCGCCCGGTGCTTCATAGACCTCCCGGCTCTTGATGCCGACGAGCCTGTCCTCCACCATGTCGAGTCGGCCTATCCCGTGTGCGCCAGCGCGCTCATTGAGAATCTGGATGGCTTGCAGCATGGAGACCTTTTCGTTGTCGATCGCTATCGGATTGCCGGCCTCGAAGGTGATCGTGACCTCGTCGGGCTCCCGCGGCGTCGCAGGGTCGGCGGTATAGGCGTAGACGTCCTCGATAGGCGCATTCCAGATGTTTTCAAGGAAGCCGGTTTCCACCGCGCGGCCCCAGACGTTCTGGTCGATCGAGTAGGGAGAGGACTTGCTCTGCATGATCGGAAGTCCTCTGTCTTCCGCGTACCCGATGGCCTTTTCCCGAGTCCAGGCATAGTCCCGAACGGGAGCGATCACCGCTAGCTCGGGCGCGAGATTGGCGATGCCGACCTCGAAACGTACTTGATCATTGCCTTTGCCGGTGCAGCCATGCGAGACCACTGTTGCTCCGTGCTGCTTGGCCGCCTCAGCAAGGTGGCGCACAATCAGCGGGCGAGACAAGGCGCTGACCAGTGGATAACGATCCATGTACAGCGCGTTGGCGCGCAGGGCTGGACGGCAGAAGTCTTCGGCGAACTCGTCCTTGGCATCTACTACCACCGCCTCGACCGCTCCGCAATCCAAAGCGCGCTGGCGAATGACCTCCATGTCCTCTTCGCCCTGCCCGACATCGACGGCCACGGCGACCACTTCTCGTCCTGTTTCCTCGGCCAGCCAGCCAATGCAGACACTGGTGTCAAGGCCGCCGGAGTACGCCAGCACAATCCGATCGCTCATTGGTGTTCGTCCTTCTCACTGTTGTTGGAATGGAGGGCTGAGCTGCCGGCCGGCTTGCCGGTTCGGCTCATGATCAAAAACTGTTGCGCGATGTCGCCACCACCGTTGGGGCTCCGGGTGATCAGCAAGATGGTGTCGTCGCCTGCAATGGTGCCCAGGATGGCTTCCCAGCCGACTCGATCAACTGCGGAGGCGAAGTACTGCGCGGCACCCGGCGGGGTGCGGAGCACTACCAGATTCGCTGAGGCCTCTGCAGAGACCAGGACCTCGCCGCACAATCGGGCCAGTCGCGCTTCGAAGCTGGCGAATTCGCCGACGTGCGGCGTACGGTCACCCCCCTCACCCGGCACTGCATAGACCAGGCGCCCTCCAGTACTGCGTACTCGCAGCGCGCCAATCTCAACAAGATCACGCGAGAGGGTGCCTTGGGTGACCTGAACACCGTCGTCGGCCAAGAGCTCGGCCAGCTCGCTCTGTGAGCGCACCTCGTGCTGCTCCAGCAAGGTGATGATCTTGGCGTGCCGGGCGGCCTTGCTCATCACGCCTTTCGGGGTGTTCAAGGGGGATCGTCCCCTCTCGCTGTGCCGGCCTGCGCGGGTGTACGTCGACACTGCTACGCCACCTCTGCTTGCTCGTCCAGGAACGACAACAGCGCCTTCTGCACATGCCTGCGGTTTTCGGCCTCTTCCCAGACCGCGGACTGCGGGCCATCGATCACTGCAGCATCGATCTCCTTGCCGCGATAGGCCGGCAGGCAATGCAGCACGATCGCCTCCCGGTCGGCAAGGTCCAGCAGTGCTGTGGTGACCGCATATGGCATGAAGATGGCCTCACGATCACGGCGGGAGTGTTCCTGACCCATTGAGATCCAGGTATCGGTCGCGACCACATCCGCGTCTAGCACCGCTTCCTTGGCCTCGTGGAGCAGCTGCACGCTCCCTCCTGAACTGCTCGCCAGGTGCTGCGCTCTGTTGACGATCTCGGGGTCTGGTTGGAAGGCAGCTGGAGCGCCGATCCTGACATGCATTCCGGCCAGACTGCCGGCGAGCAGATACGAGTGCGCCATGTTGTTTGCACCGTCCCCGACATAAGCCAGCGTCAAGCCGGCTAGCTGGTGCTTCTGCTCCCGAATGGTCTGCAGATCCGCCAGCGCTTGGCACGGATGGTATTGGTCTGTCAGCCCATTGATCACCGGAACCTGGGCGTTATCAGCCATGTCCTGCAAGCGCTCCTGCCCCGAGGTGCGCCAGACGATGGCGGCCACATGGCGACTGAGCACCCGCGCAGTGTCACCGATCGACTCGCCGCGACCGAGCTGCGAAATAGCTGTGTCCATGATCATCGGATGGCCGCCGAGCTCGGCGATAGCGGTCTCGAAGGAGATCCTGGTTCGCGTCGACGGCTTGTCGAACAACACCGCCACCGTCCGAGGCCCGGCGAATGAGTCCAGCCGGTAGGGCGTGGTTTTAAGGGCATCGGCCAGATCCAGGATCGCAAGCTGCTCGGCCGAGCTGAGATCATCATCGGCCAGGAAGTGTCTCACGATGCCTCCTCGGCGGCTTTGTCGAGAAGGGACGGCAGCACACTGAAGAAGCTGTCGAGCTCGGCGCTGCTGATGATCAGGGGCGGCGCGAGGCGCAACACGTCGGGTCGTGGGGCGTTGATCACAAAGCCAGCCGCGAGGGCAGCATCGACAACGGCAGCCGCGATCGGCTCGGCCAAGATCACTGCTTGTAACAAGCCGCGACCGCGTACACCGGTGATCAACCGATGATCCAGCTGCAGGATCGCTTTGGTGAGATGATCACCGAGCGCTGTCGCGTGATCAAGGAGGCCGTCACGCTCGATCACTGCGATCACTGCCAGTCCGGCGACGGCAGCCACCGGGTTGCCGCCGAAGGTGCTGCCATGGCTGCCCGGGCCGAGCAACCGCGAGGCGGGTCCGATGGCAATGCAGGCGCCAACGGGAAACCCGTTGCCCAAGCCTTTAGCGACAGTGACGATGTCGGCGGTAATACCTTCGTCGACATGGACAAGCCAGCTGCCACAGCGGCCCATCCCGGTCTGCACCTCGTCCATCCACAGCAAGGCGCCCTGCTGATCACAGATCTCCCGCGCTTTCGCGAGATAACCCTCGGGCGGCAGCACCACACCGTTCTCGCCCTGGATCGGTTCCAAGACAACCGCCGCTACAGTCTGGTCGACAACAGAGGCCAGCGCTTCGATGTCGCCGTAGGGCACGAAGATCACCTCGCTGGGCAGCGGTTCGAACGGTGCGCGGTACTTGGGATTGTGAGTCAGCGCGAGAGCACCCATGGAGCGTCCGTGGAACGCGCCCTCGGTCGAGATGATGGTGCTGCGACCCGTCATCCGGGTGATCTTGAATGCCGCCTCATTCGCTTCGGTCCCAGAGTTGGTGAAGAAGATCTTCGCATCGTCGGCACCTGTCATGCTGCTCAAGCGAGCGGCCAGGGCGACCTGGGCCGGGGTGGCAAAGAAGTTCGAGACATGCCCGAGCGTGGCGATCTGACCCGTCACAGCAGCCAACACAGTCGGATGCGCGTGACCGAGAACGTTGACTGCCAAGCCCGAGAGCAGGTCGAGGTAACGCCGCCCATCGGCGTCCCAGAGGTAGCAGGCCTCACCTCGAACGAACACCCGCTTCGGCGGGCCGAAGGTATTCATCACCGACTCGGAGTACGCCTCCAGCACCGCAGCCGCGGATCCCAAGCCGGACAGCTCGCGACTTAAGGTCGACTGGTCGGCGGTCATGACCGAACTCCCTGAAACTCGCCATTGGCGTATTCGTCTGGCGGGATGCCTTGGTCGCGGGAGAACACCCGGCTGCCGAGGCGGACCAATCCATCCTGGGTGACCATGGTTCCAATGCCGACGTTGGTAAAGACCTCCAGGAGCAGCGCATGCGGCACCCGGCCATCGACCACGGTGGCCCGCGTCAGGCCGCCCTCGACAGCCCGCAAGCAGGCTTCCATTTTTGGCACCATGCCTGCCTCGAGATGGGGCATCAGCTCACGGAGCTCCGTTGCTGACAGCTCAGTGATCACTTCGCTGCTCTCTGGCCAGTCGCGGTAGAGACCTTCAACGTCGGTCAACACCACCAGCCGCTCGGCTTTGAGAGCTACCGCCAGTGCAGCAGCCGCGGTATCGGCATTGACATTGTGAACGACGCCGTTAGCGTCGGGTGCAATGCTGGCGACCACCGGCACGCTGCCTGAGTTGATCAGACCTTCGACGGCCTCGGTGCGCACTGAGACCACATCGCCCACCAGGCCAAGATCAACTTCCTTACCGTCCACCAGGTTGCCCCGTCGTTCGGCGACGAACAGCCCGCCATCCTCCCCGGATAGCCCGACCGCAAGAGTGCTGTGACTGTTGATCAGCCCCACCAAGTCCCTGCCGACCTGCCCGACCAGCACCATGCGCACCACCTCCATGGCCTCGGGAGTCGTGACTCGAAGGCCGCCGCGAAACTCCGAGGCGATCCCGAGCCGGGAGAGCATCGTGGAGATCTGAGGTCCGCCGCCGTGGACCACGACGGGATGGACGCCACAGCGCTTCATGAAGACGATGTCTTGTGCAAATGCCCGCTTGAGATCATTGTCGATCATGGCGTTTCCGCCGTACTTGATCACGACGATCTTGCCCGCATAGGTCTCCAGCCAGGGCAGCGTTTCAGTCAGGATCGACGCTTTCTCCACCAGCGACAAGTGCCTGGCTTCGGATTGTTGCAAATGAGCGTGGAGGTTCATGTCGCGTACTCCGCGTTCTCTTTGACGTAGTCGTAGGTGAGATCGTTGGTCCAGATGGTGGCGGAGTAGCGGCCGTTGCGCAGATCGACTTCGACATGCACATCATGCCCGCTCAGGTCGACGAGTTCGCGAGGGTCGCCAATGGAACCGTCATGGCACACCTGCACACCATTGAAAGCGACGTCAATGCGGTCCGGCTCGAAGTCGGCGGCGGTAGTTCCGATGGCGGCGAGCACCCTGCCCCAGTTGGGATCTTGGCCGAACACAGCGCACTTGAAGAGGTTGCTGCGTGCAATGGCTCGACCGACATCAACCGCATCGTCCTCCGACACCGCGTGGCGCACTTCGATGGCGATGGTGTGCGCAGCGCCCTCCGCATCGGCGAGCAACTGCCGGGCAAGATCGGCACAGGTCTCATTCAGGGCAGCCTGGAAATCGCCTGCAGCTGGCCGGACTCCGGAGGCGCCGCTGCTCAGCAAGATCACGGCATCGTTGGTTGACATGCAACCGTCGCTGTCTATCCGATCGAAGCTGCGCTGACAGGCGCTCGCGAGCTGATCACGAAGCAGGGCTTGATCGACGATGGCGTCGGTAGTGAGTACCACGAGCATGGTGGCCAGGCCTGGAGCGAGCATGCCGGCTCCCTTGGCCATGCCACCAATCGACCAACCCTCGTCGGCGAAGCTTGCCTGCTTCGACACCGAATCTGTCGTCATGATCGCCTCGGCGGCTGCCGGCCCGCCGTCGGCGCTGAGCAAGGGAACCAGCTTGGTGATTCCGGCCGTCAGCTTCTCCATCGGCAGCCGCACCCCAATGAGCCCTGTGGAGCAAACGGCGACATCGATTGCGCCGATGTCTGCGCTCTGCGCCAACAACCCAGCTGCGCCCTGAGACTGTCCAAAGGCAGCCGCGACAACCTCAGCTGTGCGATGTGCGTCAGCGAAGCCCTCCGGTCCGGTGCAGGCGTTGGCTCCTCCGGAGTTCAAGATCACTGCCCGCAGCCGGCTGTCGCGCAACACCCCTTGGGACCAGACCACAGGCGCCGCCTTGACTCGATTGCGGGTGAAGACACCGGCCGCCGCGTGGTCTGGGCCGGTGTTGAGCACCAGGGCCAAATCCTTTCCGCCACTGCCCTTCAGACCCGCCGCCAACCCGGAGGCAAGGAAGCCCGCGGCCGTAGTGATGCTCACGGTGCCACACCTACAGTTGACAGACCGGTCGTCTCCGGCAGGCCAAGCGCCAGATTCATGCACTGCACAGCGGCACCGGCCGTCCCCTTGCTCAGGTTGTCCAAAACCGCGACGGCAACGAGCCGCCCTGCATCATGATCAATTGTCACCTGCACGTGAACCGCATTCGATCCGAGCACGGACTTGGTCTGCGGCCATTGGCCTTCGGGCAGCAGATGCACGAACGGCTCGTCCGCGTACGCCTCTGCATAAGCCGCGTAGGTCTCCTGGTAAGAAGCTCCAATCTCGGCGAGCGGTGCCGTGCAGGTCGCCAGAATTCCGCGTGACATCGGGACCAGTACGGGCGTGAATGACACCGATGGCGCAGGAGCACCGCAGGCGGCGAAGTTCTGCAGCAGCTCCGGCGTGTGTCGGTGCATCCCGCCCACTGCGTAGGCACTTGCCGACCCCAACAGCTCGGCGCCAAGCAGGTGCGGCTTGAGCGAGCGGCCGGCACCTGAGGCTCCGCTAGCTGCCACGATGACCACGTCCTGGGCGGTTGTCAGGCCGTGAGTGATCGCGGGCAGCAGCGCGAGAGTTGCCGTGGTCGGGTAGCACCCGGGAACAGCGATTGCTCGGGCCCCTGCCAGCTTGTCCCGCTGTCCGGGGAGCTCAGGCAGCCCATAGGGCCACGTGCCGGCGTGCGGCGACTGGTAGAACTTCTGCCACGCCTCAGCCTCGGAGAGCCGAAAATCGGCCCCGCAGTCGATCACCACGATGTCGGAATGCAGCTTGGCGGCAACCTCGCTAGAGGCGCCGTGCGGCAAAGCGAGGAAGACAACATCATGATCAGCGAGCACATCCGCCGACGTTTCCGCCACAAGCCGATCACCGAGCGGAATCAGGTGTGGATGGTGCTGTCCCAGCAGTGTTCCAGCGCTGGCGCTCGCCGTGACCGCCCCCACTTCCACCTTTGGGTGACCAAGCAGCAGCCGGAGTAGCTCCCCGCCTGCATAACCTGTAGCACCCGCCACTGCGGCTCGTACCGTCACTCGCATGACTATGCCATAGCCGACAAAGTCATGCAGAATAGGTCTCACTACTTGGAGCTGCAGAGTTGCTCATGTTCTTCACGAAGGCTCGAAGTGAGCTGGCAAGGCGCTTCGCAGTGACATCGCGCGATGATCACCCGTCAATGCCTCTGCAAGCACGACTGATGGCACCTGCGCGGGCCACAATCCACGTCGCCGAAGCTCGGCTGCTATAGGCCTTTTAGATCCGCGACGTCACGGAGCTTGTGGCACACGACTCCGAGCGGCGACGGGCAAGAGCCGGGACAATCGCTGCGACGGATGCCATCGTGATTGCTTGCCGCAACCTGCAGCGCACCCGTGATCTTGACCAGCGATTCGAAGGATCTCGGTGCGCTGGCCGCGCATGCGACGCGATCGATTCGAATCCTGCCGACGTAGGGTCCTCACACCTCGTCGCGCAGCCGGAACGCCAACCTCGTTTGCCATTCATTCATGTCAGTTACCTCATCTGGGTCGCTGAGGTACTCCTCGAGCCGACACCCCCAGGTATTGCCTTCGGAGTCCCACTCCAAGCCACGCCCCGCGGCCCATTGCAGCAGGTCGCGCGTCGCTGTCACCAGAGTGTCCGGATGGCCCGTGTGCACAACCGTGGCGTAGCGGCCGGCCGGCAGAACGCCAGCGCGAATCTCGCCGTTACCCTCGACTTGAGTGGCGAGCGGAACTCCGGTCTCGAGTTCCAGCTTGGTTTCCATATCGACGACGACATATCTCCAGAACGGCGGACCCGCCGGAGCGATCCCGCGAGCCGCCAGCCAGTCGAAGACTCGGCCCGTCAACGGTGGGACTACAGAGCCCAGCTCCTCCATCCGCACGCTCACCGGGATCGCGACGTAGGGCTGCACCGTCCTGGTTTGGATGGTTGGACTTTCACCCATGAACGACTCCTCTCTTCCCTAGGGGCCTAGAACTCATTAGTGCTTGGACCTCAGAGGGGCTCAGAAATCATCGGGGTGAGCTACACCGTGCGTTGAACCGCCCCGGTGCGCTCGACCGCAGCTGCGACGGCCGCATCCCGGGCGGCCGCAGTCTCAGCATCGGTCAGCGTCTTGTCTGAGCCGCGGAATCTAAGAGCGTAGGCCAGCGACTTCTTGCCTGCACCAACCTGGGGGCCGGTGTAGACATCGAACAGCCAGATGGACTCCAGCAAGGGTCCAGCTCCAGTCCGTAGCGCCCGCTCCACGGCTGCGGCGGGGATGTCATCGTCGACGATGAGAGCGACATCCTCCTTGGCAACGGGAAAGCTGGAGACTGTCGGGATCTCCCCCGTCGCAGGCGCCGCCACGATCAGCGCGTCGAGGTCGACTTCGGCCGCAGCGGTCCGGGCAGGTAGGCCAAATGCCGCGCAGACATCTGGGTGCAGCTCCCCGGCGTAACCGATCCCCTCGCCGGTGGGCAGCGTGAATTCAGCGCAGCGTCCCGGATGCCAGGGTGGGTACTCCGCCGCGCGGCGGTCCAATCGCAACCCGATCGCAGCAGCGGCTGCCTCGACGAACGCGATGGCCTGCTGCCAGCCTGTGGGGGTGCCCGCCCCCTCCCACCCTTCCGGCATCCACTGACCGGTCAGCACCACACCAAGGTGGCGGGGTTGCTGTCCGAGCGCACGATCCAGTGCAGCCAGCTGCTCCACGGACGGTCGCTGTGTCACGGGGGGGCGAGGCGCGGCAACCAGCGGATCGTTGCCGAAGAACACCGAACCCGCCTCGAAAAGGGCCAGGTCGTCGTTGCCGCGACTGCGGTTTCGGGCCACTGCCGCGAACAGCCCGGGCAGGATCGAGGTGCGTAAGTACGGAGCCGCTTCCGACAGCGGATTGACGATCTTGTTCAGCCGGCGACGCTGATCGTCGACTGGCACTCCCATCAGATCCAGATCTGTGGTCGAGGCAAAAGGAAAGCTCAGTATCTCGACGAACCCGCGAGCGGCCAGCACAAGGTTGATGGCGCGCCGCGCCCGCTGGCTTCTGGTCAGCCCGCGGCCGACCGGCGCGGTTGGGATAACCGGTTCGATGGTGTCGAAGCCAATAAGCCGGCCAACCTCTTCCACGTAGTCGTACGGATCGTTCAGATCCGGCCGCCAGCTCGGTGGGGTGATCGTCAGGCGCTCGCCAGCGTCAGCGACGGTGGCGCCAATTGCCTGCAGCAGGCGCACCACCGGTGCGTGATCGACTTCGGTGCCGAGAATTTGCGCCGGCAGCGTGTCGGCGATCGTGGTGCTGGGCCGCGTCGGCACTACGCCGCGTACGGTCTCCTTCGCTAGCAGCGTGCCACCCGCGTACGCCGCGAGGAGTTCCGCCACTCGATGTGCGCCTGCGTAGCTGGCCTGCGGGTCAACCCCACGCTCAAAACGCCGCGAGGCCTCCGACGACAACTTGTGACGTCGCGAGGTGCGTGCGATGGTCATCGCATCGAAGTGTGCTGCCTCGATGACCACATTGCGGGTGTCCAGCGAGAGCTCGGTAGTGGCGCCGCCCATGACACCCGCGAGGCCGATGGGCCCGGAGGCGTCGGTGATCAAGAGGTCGTCGGGATGCAGCGGACGGACCACGTCATCCAGAGTCGTCAGCTTCTCGCCTTCGGCAGCCTTGCGCACGACGATAGGACCGTCGAGCAGGTCGGCGTCGTAGGCATGGATGGGCTGACCGGTCTCCAACATCACATAGTTGGTGATGTCGACCGCCAAGGAGATGGAGCGCATACCCGCAAGCTGCACGCGGCGGGCGAGCCAGCGTGGCGTCGGCCGGCCGGGATCGATACCGGTGACGGTAAGTGCCACGAAGAGTGGGCACGCCTCCGACAGAAGTTCGACGGGATGACCGCTCACCGTTTCGGCTGGCACCACACGGTCCACCGGATCGGTGAAGGCCACTTCGAGAGCTTGCGCCGACTCGCGAGCAATGCCCCGCATCGAGAGGCAGTAGCCGCGATCCGGGGTGACGGCGATGTCGAGTACCTCATCGCGCAGCTGCAGCACAGGTGCGGCGTCGGTGCCTGGCGCCAGATCTGGCTCGCCGAGAACCAAAATCCCAGAATGATCATCACCCAGACCCAGCTCCTTGGCCGAGCAGATCATGCCGTCGGAGACGTGGCCGTAGGTCTTGCGTGCTGAAATGCCGAAGCCGCCCGGCAGGACTGTGCCGGGTAGAGCAACGATGACGGAGTCGCCGACCTCGAAGTTGTGGGCACCGCAGACAACGCTGCGGGAGCCCGAATCGTCGTTGTGCGGACCAACATCGACATGGCACCAGCGGATGGATTTGCCGTTGGAATGGACCTCGACCTCGTACGCCAACACCTTGCCGATCACCAGCGGCCCGGCGATCTCGGCACCAACCTGATCGACGGTCTCGACCTCCAGGCCGGCTCTGATCAGCGCCCCGGCGAGAGTACGACCGTCAAGATCATCAGGCAGGGCGGCGTAGTCGCGCAGCCAGCTCAGCGGCACCCTCATAACGCGCGCTCCCAGGTGTTATTGCGCGCGCGGCGGGGGTTCAAGGGGGTCGTCTCCCTTGCTCTACTCATCGCGCGGTTCCCACTAGTGCACGGCTGAAACGTACGTCTCCTTCGATCATGTCGCGCATGTCCTCGGCGTTGTTGCGGAACATCAGAGTACGGTCGACGCCCATGCCGAAAGCGAAGCCGGAATAGATCTCGGTATCCACACCGCACGCCTGCAGCACGCGGGGATTGACCACACCGCAACCGCCCCACTCAATCCAGCCTTCGCTCTTGCAGGTGCGACAGGGATAGTCGGGATTACCGACCGAGGCGCCATGGCAAACGAAGCATTCCAGGTCGACCTCAGCCGATGGCTCAGTGAAGGGGAAGTAGTTCGGTCGCATCCGGGTACGCGTCTCACCGAACATGGCGCGGGCGAAATGATCAAGAGTTCCGCGCAGATGACCCAGCGTTATGCCCTTGTCTACGGCAAGTCCTTCGATCTGGTGGAAAACCGGCAGATGGGTGGCGTCGTACTCATCGGATCGGTAGACCCGCCCGGGACAGACGACGTAGATCGGCAGCTCGCGCGTCAGCATTGCCCGAGCTTGGACCGGCGAAGTGTGGGTGCGCAACACGATGCCGCCATCGTCGGGCTCGACGAACAGTGTGTCCTGCATCGTGCGAGCCGGGTGGTCAGGGATGAAGTTGAGAGCGTCGAAGTTGAGCCACTCAGCTTCGAGCTCGGGACCCTCGGCTACCTCCCAACCCATCGCGATGAAAACGTCTTCCATCAGGTTCATCAACGCGGTGATCGGGTGAACTGCGCCGACCGGCTGGGTCTGGACCGGCAACGTCACATCGACCCGTTCCTCCACCAAGATGCGGGCGAGTTCGGCCGCCTTGATCTCCTCCTCGCGGGCCTTGAGCGCTTCGGTGATCGTCCCGCGAGCACGACCGACTCGGGCGCCGACCTCCTTACGCGCCTGAGGCGGCAGGGCGCCGATTTCCCGGTTGGCGAGGGCGATCGGCGAGCGGTCGGCGGCATGTGCCAGCCGGGCCTGTTTGAGCTCGGCCGTCGAGGTCGCGGCCGCGAACGCCGCCAGCGCTTCAGCCACCATGGCGTCAACGCTCGCTGCATTCAGCGGCGTGACCTGAACGGGGTCGTAGCTGGTGTTCGGCCCGGACATGGCTCCCTCGCGGGTGGTGGTCTGTGACGCACGGTGCGCCTGGGACAGTCTAGGAATATGGTCGGCTCGCCGCTAGGAGGTTTTAGGGAGTGAACCCTTACCCCCTAACGCCGACTTGTCAGAACCCAGTTGAGCCATAGCTCAACTGGGTTCTGACAAGTCGGCGTTCTGGGCGGTAGCGGAGGCGTACAGGAAGACAGCTGCGGCGGTCGAAAGGTTGAGGCTCGCGGCACGCCCGTACATCGGCAGGGCGACCAGCCGGTCCAGCAGTGCGGCGTCGTCTGGCTGCAGGCCCCAGGCCTCATTGCCCATCACCCACAAAGTGGGTCGGGCCAGCTCGCCCGCTCGGGCGAGGTCGTCGATCGTGCAGGGTGCGGCGGCCTCGGTGCCGAAAACCTGGAGGCCGGAGTCACGGGCCCGCGCAACGGCTTCAACCAGGCTGACCTCAACAGCAAGGGGCAGATGAAAAAGACTTCCGACCGTTGCGCGTACGGTCTTCGGGTTATAGACATCAACGGAGTCCCGGCTGACCAGAACCGCATCAGCGCCGAACCCGTCGGCACATCTGATCACTGTGCCGAGATTGCCTGGATCGCGGACCTGATCACACAGCACCACGAGCCGAGGCGTGCCCGCCAGCGCCTCACCGGGTTGCACGTCGACCATCTGGCAGACCGAAACCACTCCCTGTGGAGTCACCGTTCCAGACAATTCTGTGACTGCGCGAGCGGGCGCGACAGCAATGGATACCTCGGCCGCGGCCGCGGCGGTGAGTAGATCCCGATGACGATCGACGCTGTCGTCGGCCACGATCAGTTCGAGGACGGTGCCCTGCCGGCGCAGTGCCTCCGAGGTGGCCTGACGACCCTCGGCAAGGAAGAGACGAGCCGACTGGCGTTCCTTTCGACGCAACAGCCGGCGAGCATTCCGCAGCATGCCTTGCGAGGCGGCGGGAAGATCAACCGCCTCGAGCCGGCTCACGGACGGCGCCCGATCCCGGGCAACGATGCCTTGGAAGACAGTTTGACCCTCAGGCGGCGGTCGCGTCGGCGGCTGGCACGTTCGCCTTGGCCACCTCAACGAGTGCGGCGAAGGCCGCGGGGTCTGTCACCGCAAGATCGGCGAGGATCTTGCGATCCACCTCAATCCCAGCCGCTTTGAGACCGGAGATGAAGCGGTTGTACGTCATCCCTTCCGCGCGTGCAGCAGCGTTGATCCGTTGGATCCACAACTTGCGGAAGTCACTCTTGCGCGCGCGGCGGTCCCGGTAGGCGTACACCAGTGAATGGGTGACCTGCTCCTTGGCCTTGCGGTACACGCGAGAACGCTGACCCCGGTAGCCGGACGCCTGGCCGAGAACCTCACGGCGCTTCTTGTGTGCATTGACGGAGCGCTTGACGCGTGCCATCGCATTTACTCCTTATGTCCTTCGGGCGTGCTGCTGGCACGCCTCGGGGGTCCAGAGGGGGTCGTCCCCCTTGCTCTATATCTTCGGCGTGAGGCTCAGGAACTCTTGCCGAGCAGCTTCTTGGCCTTCGCGGCGTCGCCCGGCGCCAGCACCACGTCGCCATCGAGGCGTCGGGTACGGGTGCTCGGCTTGTGCTCGTTCAGGTGCATCTTGCCCGCCTGACGGCGCATCACCTTGCCTGTCCCGGTGAACCTGAACCGCTTCTTGGCACCGGAGTGCGACTTCATCTTCGGCATCGTGGATCCATTTCCTCTCGATGTGTTGCTGCGATACGGCTCAAGCGATGAGCTAACTCAGGTCCATGTCTGGATCGAGGTTGTCTGCTGGTCCGCGGCGTTTCTTCGCAGCCGGCTGGGCGGCCGCCTGGGCACGACGACCTGCCTGCTCGGTTCGCTCCGCCTCCGCGTCGGCCAGCCGTGCGGCAGCGCGACGGTCACGTTCGGCCTTGACCTCGGCACGGGCTTCGGTCTTCTTCTTGAGTGGTCCGAGGACCATCAACATGTTCCGACCGTCCTGCTTGGGTGAGGACTCGACGTAGCCGTATTCGTCAACGTCGGACGCCAATTTCTTCAATAGGTTGTAGCCCAGCTCGGGCCGCGATTGCTCGCGCCCTCGGAACATGATCGTGATCTTGACCTTGTCGCCCGCTTTCAGAAACCGTACGACGTGACCTTTCTTGGTCTCGTAGTCGTGGCTGTCGATCTTCGGCCGCAGCTTCATTTCCTTGATCACTGTGTTGGATTGGTGGCGTCGGCTCTCGCGCGCCTTCTGAGCGTTCTCGTACTTGAACTTGCCGTAGTCCATGAGCTTGACGACTGGCGGCCGCGCCATCGGTGCGACTTCCACCAGGTCAAGCTCGGCTTCCCGCGCCAAGCGCAAGGCGTCCTCGATGCGTACGATGCCGACCTGCTCCCCGGCCGGTCCGACGAGCCGGACCTCCGGGACGCGAATTCGATCGTTGATTCGCGGTTCGGTGCTGATATGTCCTCCAGTTGGTTGTGGTGAGTTGACCAAACAGGCGGCACAGAATCCGCAGCCAGAGACCAAACAATTAAGGGTCTCCGCGCACGCGAAGACCCCGAAATCCCGCAAGGATGGAGCAACGCCATCCTCACAGACCAACCCGACAACTGTCTTGGTGGACGCTGTGCGGGTGGGAGATCAGGTCTCCACTTGCGGATTCAGTGCACGACTGAATCGGTCGCAGTCAAGATATCACCGCAGGCCAGATAGGCCACATGAGGCAACGTCTCGACCAATCCTCGAACGCTCAGGTCCGAATGATCTATTCCGCTTGGGCCACCAGTCAGCTCTCAGTCGGCAGCGGGGATGACCCAGCCGAACTCCCCCTCGGCCAACTCCACCAGGCGGTGGCCGGCAGCAAGCTCGCCGAGGACCTCACCTTCAATCACCAGCGGATGTGGACCCCCCAGATCGATTAGTACAGCCGTGAGATCTTCATTCCGGGCGGTCTGCGCTGCGCGGTCAACTGTCACGGGCACGGGGCGAGCGTCTGGTTGCCAGTTCTGGAGTGCATCGAGACCGGTGAAGGCCAGCAGGGCTCGACGGCCGTCCTGTGCTTGGAGCGTCACCACGGACATCTCCGCCTCCTTATCCGAAGCGAGTCCGGCGACGGCTTCGCCCAAGCGCGTTGCTGTCGCCACAACCGGTACCAGCAGTCGATCGCCACAGAGCGCGGCGACTGCCCGGAGATAGGCCAGTGGAGTGGCTTCGGCAGCCGCGGCGGCCATCAGACGGCGTGTGTCAGCATGCGCGGACCCTGTGTCAGAAGGAAATGGGGACGCTGACAGCCGACGGTGGGGATCCACGCCTTAACCTCGATTCCGAAATGTCGGGGGGAGTCGGGTGCTCTCCCCCATCGCCGCCCGATGTCGGGCGTGGCACATTGGGTTAATGCCTGCAGTTGACACCGTACTAATTTGCGGGTTTCGCTGACGCGGCACGATACCTCTCAAACTTCTTCTGACGCGAAGATTCCCTTGCTGACAGCCGGTTTATGCTGTGGCGGCGGCCGGGATGAGGGTGACTTGATAGCCGAGCCGTTGGAGTTGGTGCACGGCGTTGCGGCGGGCACATTCGGGGTCGCGGCGGGTGTAGTAGTCGGCGCCGGGGTCGTCGTAGAGCGCTGCGGTGTGGGACATATTCCAGATCGCGACCAAGATGGCGTGTTCGATGGCGACGAGTGCTTTCTTGGGTCCGCGG
>JAJTCL010000282.1 GCA_021323255.1 Propionibacteriaceae bacterium
GGGGACAGGACGTACATCAGGCCCCCGATGATCAAGCAGGTGCACAGGCCTGGTGTAGCCGCGTCGACGACCGCCCGTGCAGTGACATTGGGTGTCGGCTGCCGCTGCTGACCGGGTGGGCCTGGGGCGAACCAGCCAGGGGTTCCCGGCGCCGGGAAGGTGCCTGGCGTGGGGCTGTTCCGGGAGTGGATGGCCAAGGGCTGGTCAGGTCGCGGGTATCCAGCACCTGGAATTGGGGCTACCCGACCCGCAGCGGAAAGCCCAGCCGGCTGAGCCGTTGGCGAAGCCCAGTGCGCGGCTCCCCAGGCCGACTCGGTGGTCATGGTGCTGGACACCACAGCAAACGGCTGCTGCGGGTCGCGGGGCTCCTCCCGCGTCGGCAACAAGGTAGACAAGGGTGCCACAGGTTTTTCTGGGGAATCGAAGATGGGCCGGTTTTTAGGTGCCCAGGCAGCCAATTGCGCGTATGGCGGAGCAACGTTCAAGGGCGCGGCATCAGGGTCCCGAAAGTCGGACGGGCGTTCGATCGGCGCGTACTCCGGCCCGTCCTCCCAGGTTGCCATGCAGTTCATCGTAGACGCGGGAGGCCCCGATGCGGTGTCCGCGGAGAGCCCAGCCACCCCCTTTGCATAGCTTTGCTAAATATCGGTGCCCAGCAACATGGATTTGGTGTTGGGGCCGCCAAACGAAGCGGCTACGCTTAGCGCGCTGTAGTGGGGGTAATCGAGATGCCGCGAACCGGCAACAGAGCAAGCGAGGTTGGACGTGCCCGTTGGCAAGGTGAGGTTTTACGACGCCGAAAAGGGCTTCGGCTTCCTGACCAAGGATGAAGGCGGCGACGTCTATGTCCGCGCCAATGCGCTGCCGCCGGGGGTAACGACATTGAAAGCAGGCCAGCGCGTCGAGTTCGGTGTGGTCGAGGGCCGTAAAGGAGAGCAAGCGCTCTCGGTGCACCTCGTGGAGCCCCCGCCCTCGCTGTCCAAGGCGCATCGTAAGCCTCCCGAGCAGATGACAGTGATCGTGGAGGACTTGATCAAGATGCTGGACGGCATTGGCAACGGCTATCGTCGCGGCCGTCACCCGGACGCCAAGACCTCAGGCAAGGTCGCCGCGGTGCTTCGAGCGGTGGCAGACGAACTCGAGCTGTAGTCAACGGTCCGGGTCTGACACGAGGTGCCGCGAGTACGTGACCGTCGAGACGGTCTCTTCCGCACCTCCTCAGCACAGTGGTGGCGCGATCCCTGCCAGAATGAGGCCATGACTTTGAGCACCGGTACGACCAAGCCCGACGAGGTCTGCCTTGCCGCTGTTGATCTTGCCCGCGCCGCGGCAGAGGAGACCGCCGGCGTCATCGGGGTCGGCGAGTACGTCGGCGCTCAGGCCGAGGACACCCGAGTAGTGAGTCACCTGTTCGCCTGTCCGCATCCGGGTTACCGCGGTTGGTGCTGGTCTGTGACCGTGGTCCGAGCTGCGCGGGCTCGCGCTGTCACCCTCAACGAGGTTGTGCTGCTGCCGGGTGAGGGTGCGCTGCAAGCCAAGGTCTGGGTGCCGTGGGCAGAGCGGATCCAGCCTCGGGATGTCACGCCTGGGGTGCTGCTGCCACGTTCGGACGATGATCCGCGGCTGGAGCCCGGCTATTCCGGCGGTGAGGATGCGGCGAATCTCGATTCAGCCGAGGTGAGCCTGATCCGCTCCGTCGTGGCCGAGCTTGGCCTCGGTCGGGAGCGCGTGTTGTCGCCCGAGGGCCGAGATGAGGCGGCTGAGCGCTGGCTGGTGGGGGAGGGCGGACCGGACAACCTGCTCAGCAGACTGGCGCCTGATGTCTGTGAGACCTGCGGGTTCTTCGTACGACTGCAGGGCAGCCTCGGCACCTTGTTCGGCGTCTGCGCGAACGCTTTCTCGGTCTCGGAGGGAACTGTCGTCAGCGTCGATCATGGCTGCGGTGCGCACTCCAACGTGCTTGCCGACGAGCAGCCCAGTGAGCTGCCCCCGCCGATCTGGGACACCATCGAATGGGATGCACCCATCTCGCTCTTTGACTGACCCGAAACGGCCAGGTCCGCAAAAAGGGCGGCAAGGGGGCTAGCGAGTGTCGAAAAGCTCCGGCGGTGAGTGCGCAATTTGTTGTTATTCGTAGTGTGACGTTGGTCACAAACTGGTTACGCTTCGTCGCGCTGTCCAGCAGACTCGTGTCCCTCGGGGATTTCTCCAAGGGCCAGGAGAATCACCATGTCGGACGTGGCACTTGACTATGGGCGCCGGATCCCTCGTATCGCACGGCTTTCCGTTGCGGTTTCACCTTCGCTGATCCGGTGGACCCTTCGTTTGGTCACAGTGCTGCTCTTCGGGGCAGCGACCGCGCTCGGTGTGAATGTGGGCATGAATGCCCCTGAAATCTCGCCAACGTCCGTCGTGCAGCAGGACGGCGTAGCAACGCCGGACCTGTGATCGAGACTGCTGAGCCGTGCGACCGCCGGGCATCAGAGCGACCACACTGGTGGTCCTTGTCTACCTAGGCGCCGTCTTAGCAGTCCTTCAGGGCTTCGTCGGTAGCGAGTTGCCGATCACATTCGGCGCTTCTTTGATCTCCCATCTCGCCGGAATGGCCGCCGGATACGGGGCAGCGATCATGCTGATCTTGATGTCGCGGTCCCCCTGGCTGGAACGTGACGTGGGTGCCCACCGGCTTGCGCGCTGGCATGCCTGGACCGGGCCGCTGGTCATCTTGCTGTCCGTCCTGCATGCCGTTGCCGCAGTTGTGGCGTGGGCTAAGGCGAGCTCGAATCATCTGGTCGCAGCGATGAGAGATGTGCTGAACCTTCCCGGGTTGGTGACGGCAACGGCCGGCACAGTGATCCTGGTGCTGATCGGATTCTCCTCGCTGCGCATGGTGCGCCGACACATCTCCTATGAGCGATGGCACTTCCTTCATCTGCTCACCTACCTGGCCGTCGGATTTGGGTTTGCGCACCAGCTGGCGGGACCGGACCTTGCGGGCAGGCGCTGGCTGCAGATTGCCTGGGCCCTGCTGTATACCTACGCCTTCGCGCTGGTCCTGCGCTGGCGGGTGGTTCAGCCGTTGTTCCAGCTCTGGCGGCACCGGCTGCGTGTCGAACAGGTGCGCCAGGAAGCCCCTGACGTGATGAGTGTGTTGATGTCCGGGCAGCATCTCGATGAGCTACGAGCCGAGCCGGGCCAGTTCTTCCGATGGAGATTTCTGACGCGAGAGACGTGGCGGTCGGCGTACCCGTTCTCCCTCTCAGCACCACCGACCCGCAACCTGCTACGGATCACCGTCAAGGCGCGTGGCGATGGGACGCGGCGGCTCTTCGCGATCCCCCGGGGCACGTTGGTTTTCGCGGAAGGCCCGTACGGTGCACTGACCCGTCGTCGTCGGCGGCGGCCGCGGGTATTGCTGATCGCCGGGGGGGTCGGAATCACCCCGATGCGTTCCCTCTTCGAGGAAATCGGCTTGCCCGGCAAAGACGTCACCCTGGTTTATCGTGCTTCGAAGGAGCAGGACCTGGTGCTGAAGCACGAGCTCGACGAGATCGCCGAACGCTCCGGTGCCAGAGTCGTTTACTTGGTGGGTCCATCCAGCGACGCCAGGAACGACATGAGCGCACCTGCGCTGAACCGAATCGTCGGTGACCTCAGCGATCATGACGTCTATCTCTGCGGCTCACCCCGGCTGGCCTCCCGGGTACGTGACTCACTGATGGATAGCGGTTTTCCGCGCCATCACCTGCACGAGGAGCGCTTCAGCTTCTGATCGGGCGGAGCCTCTCCGAATCGTGCGGATGATCACTGGTTCCCGATATGCCGGCGCTGTCGGCGACGCCAGCAGTACACCAGCCCGATGAGACCAAGGACGAAGCCGGCGACGCTGATTTGCATCCACGAGGTGTGGTCGCGCGCTGCGAGCCAGTCATAGGCAAACGCAAAGACAACCGACACCAGGCCGAAGATTGCCGTCCCAACGGTGACGACGGCCAATCCGTCGACATCGGCGGGCGGTACGGGCGCCTGCACCAAGAAGCGGTGGTGCTCGGGCAGCTCCTCCATGTAATCACTCTAATGCGGCGGATGGCCGCCACCGGCTCCCATGGCCGAGGTCCACCAGTGGATTGGAGGGCAAGGACCACCCCGTGACAGCCGGCTGATGAGTTTCCACCAGTAACGCGTCACCAACAGCACTGCCGCGCCAGGATGTGGTGATGAACAGACTTGAGACCCGGCTGGCCCGCCTGGTTCAGCAGCAGGTTCTCTCTGCGGCGCAAGCCACTGAGCTGGGTCCTCGGGTACGTCGGAGGTGCTCTGGTGCTTGGCGCGGTGCTCATGCTCGGGACGTTCTTCTGGGATGACCTCGGCAGCACCGGACGCAAGCTGGTTGCTGGTGCGTCCTTGGTAGTGCCCGCTCTCGGCGGCGCCGCGCTGATCATGGGCCGAGCTCGGCCGGAGCTTGGCAAGATCTTGCTGGCCCTGGCCTGCTACGCGGCTGGGTTCGCCTACCTGGTGGTCTTCGAAGATCGAAAGTTTGTGATGTCGGCCGCGCTGGTGGTGCTGACCTCCGCAGTGGGTGCCGTACTGCTTCGCTCCGGGGCGTTCCTGGTCTCAGGCTGGTCGGGGGCCATGCTGTTGGTCTGTGCGATCGTGTTCAACGTCATCGACTTTGCAGAATCCGATCAAGTAACAGCCAGTAGGCCGGCCGAGGAGGCGGTGCCGGTGCATCTGGCGCTCGGGTTTCTGCTGGTTGGGCTAGCCCTCGCCGCCGCCGGCCTGCTGCTCAGCCGTACCCTCGCCTGGTCGCTTGCCGGCCTCAGTGGTTGGGCGGCGAGCATCGTCTTGCAGACCTATCCCCCCAGTGGCGAATGGCTTTCGCTTGTCGTCGCAACGGTCGTCTCCGCTG
>JAJTCL010000283.1 GCA_021323255.1 Propionibacteriaceae bacterium
CGAGCTACATGTGCGGTTTGGCGGTGTGGTGCCGGAAGTGGCCAGCCGGGCGCACCTGGAGGCCATGGTGCCGACGCTGCGCCGCGCCTGTGCTACGGCGAAGGTTGATCTGTCCGAAATCGACGCCATCGCGGTGACCGTCGGACCGGGTCTGATGGGTGCGCTGGTGGTCGGGCTGGCCAGCGCCAAGGCGCTCGCGTATGCGCTGAACAAGCCCCTTTACGGGGTCAACCATTTGGTCGGGCATGTCGCAGTTGATCTGCTGGACCACGGGCCGCTTCCGGAGCGATGTATCGCGCTGCTGGTATCGGGCGGCCACACCTCGCTGCTGCAGGTCGAAAGCATCGCCGACAGCGTTGTCGAGCTGGGCGCGACCATTGACGACGCCGCAGGGGAGGCCTACGACAAAGTCGCCCGGGTGCTGGGCTTGCCATATCCCGGGGGCCCCTACATCGACAAGGCCGCCACCGGCGATCCCAGTTATGTCCGCTTTCCACGAGGCCTCACCGCCCGCAAGGACCTGGAGCGGCACCGGTTCGATTTCTCCTTCTCAGGGCTCAAGACCGCGGTGGCTCGCTGGGTCGAGGCAAGGCGGCGCGACGGGCTCGATGTCCCGGTGGCCGATGTGGCTGCGAGCTTCCAGGAGGCGGTGTGCGATGTGCTGAGCGCGAAGGCAATGGATGCCTGCAGGGCGACCGGCGCCACTGACCTGCTGATCGGCGGCGGTGTGGCAGCCAACTCACGGCTGCGGGCGCTGCTGGCTGAACGTGCGGGCGAGCGCGGAATCTCTTTGCGTACCCCCCGACCCAACCTCTGCACCGACAACGGCGCCATGATCGCCGTCCTCGGGGCGGAGGTGGTCGCTGCTGGCGCCAAGCCGTCTGCTCTCGACATTGGAGCCGATTCATCACTTCCGGTGAACACCGTCTTTGTCTGAGTAGCTGCTCGCGCATCGCGCTTTGGATCCGCCGCCGTCGTCGTCGCTCGCCGAGAAAGAGCGCCTCGGCTCGTTCCTCCTCCGTGCGGCGGCGCGCGATTCCCGACGCTCGCAGCTAGGTCACAATGGTCAGGTGTCGGTAGCCCGGCTTCCCTTCGGTCTGACCGATGACGCGCTCGCTGCGGCGATGTCGGAGGAGGATCCGGAATCGTTGGCGGCGGCCTCGCGAATGCGCGCGCAATATAGTCCCGAGCTGGCTGCCGCGGCTCTCTCCCAAGCCACGTTGCGCCGCCAGGCGAAAGCCAAGTTCGGAGAGGCGGCAGTTCAGATGTTCTTCACCAGAGCCGGTCTGGAGCAGGCAACGCGACCAGAGGTTGCTGACCACCATGCGAGCCGGTTCCTCGGCGCCGGCATGCACAAGGTGATCGACCTGGGCTGTGGGATCGGCTCCGACTCCATGGCGTTCGCTCGTGCGGGCCTGGAGGTCATGGCAGTCGATGTCGATCCCGAGACAGCCGCGGTGGCACAGGCCAACCTCGCGGGCCGGGCGGAAGTCATCTGCGCCGATGCCAACGAGGTGGTCGAGCAGTTGATCACGCCCGGGGTGGCACTGTTCTGCGACCCGGCGCGGCGTAACGACCATGGACGGCTATGGCGCGTCGAGGACTTTGAGCCGCGCTGGTCGATCATCACGCGACTGCTCGATGGCGAACAAGCCGCCGGCGTCAAACTCGGCCCGGCACTGCCACACTCGTTGATCCCCGATGCAGCCGAGGCCGAATGGGTCACCCATCGTGGCGAGACGGTCGAGGCTGGACTATGGGCCGGCCCTGGTGCCACGCCCGGACGGCGCTCGGCGCTGATCATGCCCGACGCCCGCCTGGTCGTTACGGCAGCGCCGCCGCTGCCAGTACGAGATCTCGGCCGCTACATCTACGAACCGGCCGGTGCTGTCATCCGAGCTGGCGCGATTGCCGAGCTCGGGGCCCAGCTCGGTGCAGGGTTACTCGACCCGCAGGTCGCATACCTGACGAGTGACCGACTCTGCAGCACACCCTTCGCGGCCGGATTCGAGGTTCGACAGCGGCTCCCCTTCCATCTCAAAGCGCTGCGCAGTTGGGTGCGAGAGGCGGAGATCGGTGTCGTGGAGATCAAGAAACGGGGCATCGACATCGACCCCGCGGAGTTTCGAAGACGGCTGCGGTTGGTTGGACCGAACAGCGCGACTGTGGTGATTTCGCGTACGCCGAGGGGTGCCCTGGCAGCCGTCGTGGAGCGGATTTGAGGCTGTCACTGACCCGCCGATGTCCGGCGTTGGCACTCATAACTGTCGAGTGCTAATGTCTGGTTAGCACTCTCCTTAGGAGTGTGCCAGCTTCGTGCTGGCGGCCGAGATGGCACCGCGACGACGTCTCGACCAGCAAACATATCCGGACATATCACCTGTGAAAGGGGTTTGACGTGGCAGTCACGATCAAGCCGCTCGAGGATCGCATCCTCGTTCAGCCGCTCGAAGCCGAGCAGACTACGGCCTCTGGCCTGGTCATTCCCGACACCGCGAAGGAGAAGCCTCAGGAGGGCAAGGTGCTCGCCACCGGTCCTGGCCGTGTCGACGACAATGGCAACCGCGTCCCGCTCGATGTCTCCGAGGGTGACGTTGTGATCTTCAGCAAGTACGGAGGCACCGAGGTCAAGTACGACGGTAAGGAGCTGCTGCTCCTCAACGCCCGCGACATCCTCGCAGTCGTCACCAAGTAAGGGGACCTGCACCTATGCCAAAGATCCTCAAATTCGACGAGGAAGCACGCCGTGCGCTCGAGCGCGGCGTGGACGCCCTCGCCAACACGGTGAAAGTCACCCTCGGTCCTAAAGGCCGCTACGTCGTTCTTGACAAGAAGTGGGGCGCTCCGACCATCACCAACGATGGCGTGACCGTGGCACGCGACGTCGAGCTCGACGACCCGTACGAGAACCTCGGTGCGCAACTAGCCAAGGAGGTTGCCACCAAGACCAACGATGTCGCCGGTGACGGGACCACTACCGCAACAGTGCTCGCGCAGGCCCTGGTACACGAAGGTCTCCGCGCGGTTGCTGCGGGGGCCAGCCCGGTTGGTCTCAAGCGGGGGATCGACGCCGCTGTCGATGCCGTCGAGAACCGCCTGCGGGAGAACTCACGCGAGGTCGAAACCACCGAGGACATGGCGCACGTCGCCACCATTTCGGCGCGTGACGACGAAATCGGTCGCCTGATCGCCGAAGCCTTCGACAAGGTCGGCAAGGACGGGGTCATCACAGTCGATGAGTCGCAAACCATGGGGACCGAGCTCGAGTTCACCGAGGGCATGCAGTTCGACAAGGGTTACCTGTCGCCGTACTTCGTCACCGATCCGGAGCGGATGGAGGCCGTCCTAGACGATCCTTACATCTTGATCAACTCCGGCAAGATCTCCTCGATGACCGATCTGCTTCCGTTGCTTGAAAAGGTCATCGGCGCCTCGGGCACACTGTTCCTGGTGGCCGAGGACGTCGACGGCGAGGCACTCTCCACTTTGGTCGTAAACAAGATCCGCGGCACCTTCACCTCGGTGGCCGTCAAGGCGCCGGCTTTTGGTGATCGCCGCAAGGCCATGCTGGAAGACATCGCCATCCTGACCGGTGGCAAGGTGGTGGCACCCGAGGTCGGTCTCAAGCTTGACCAGGTTGGTCTCGACGTCCTCGGTCGTGCTCGGCGGATTGTGGTGACCAAGGACAACACCACGATCGTCGACGGTGCCGGTGACAGCAACGAAGTCAAGGCCCGGGTGGCACAGTTGCAGGCCGAGATCGGGCGTACCGACTCCGACTGGGATCGCGAGAAGCTCCAAGAGCGGGTTGCCAAGCTTGCCGGCGGAGTCTGCGTGATCAAGGTCGGTGCAGCCACGGAGGTGGAGCTCAAGGAGAAGAAGCACCGCATCGAGGATGCCGTCTCGGCCACGCGTGCCGCGATCGAAGAGGGCATCGTCGCCGGCGGTGGCTCCGCGCTCATCCACGCCGCGGCTGCTCTGAACGGCGACTTGGGCCTGACAGACGACGAGCGAATCGGTGTCAGCATCGTTCGGCGAGCCCTGGCAGAGCCCCTGCGCTGGATTGCCGAGAACGGCGGCGAACAGGGTTACGTGGTGACCTCCAAGGTGGCCGAGCTTGAGCCTGGACAGGGCTACAACGCCGTGACCAACACCTACGGCGACTTGTACGCCGACGGCGTGATCGATCCGGTCAAGGTCACCCGCTCTGCGCTGGCCAATGCCGCTTCGATCGCCTCACTGCTGCTCACCACCGAAACGCTGGTTGTGGAGAAGCCCGAGGAGGAGGACGA
>JAJTCL010000284.1 GCA_021323255.1 Propionibacteriaceae bacterium
GACGAGCTGGCCGAGATCGTCGAGAAGTACGGGGACGAGCGGCGTACCAAGATCATCGCCGCCGACGGTGATCTGTCGAACGAGGACCTCATCCCCGACTCCGAGGTGGTGGTGACCATCACCCGAGGCGGTTACGCCAAGCGCACCAACGCCGATCTTTATCGGGTGCAGAAGCGTGGTGGCAAAGGCGTACGCGGGGCGACGCTGCGTACCGACGATGAAGTCGATCATCTCTTTGTCACCACCAACCACCATTGGATTTTGTTTTTCACCAACAAAGGCCGGGTATATCGCGCCAAGGTCTGGCAGCTGCCGGAGGCCGGCCGCGACGCGCGCGGCGGGCATGTCGCCGGCCTGCTGTCCTTCATGCCGGACGAGGAGATCGCGCAGGTACTGGCGATTAGGGACTATGCCGCGGCGCCGTATTTATTGCTGGGAACCAAGCGCGGCCTGGTGAAGAAGACTGCGCTGGCTGCGTACGACTCACCACGGCAGGCCGGAATCATCGCTGTCAACTTCCGCGAAGAGGATGACGAGCTGATCGGTGCGGAGCTGTGCGGCCCTGATGATGAGGTGCTGTTGATCTCTCGGAAGGGTCAGTCGATTCGCTTCCCTGCAAGCGATTCCGAGCTTCGGCCGATGGGTCGCGCCACCTCCGGAGTGACCGGAATGAAGTTCCGTCCAGGTGATGAGCTGTTGTCGATGTCGGTCATCCGAGCCGGGGTCGAAGCCGATGAACGTTATGTGTTCACCGTGACCGATGGCGGCTTCGCGAAACGCACCCATGTCTTCGAATACCGCGAGCAGGGTCGTGGCGGCCTGGGGATCAAGGCGATGAAACTCAACGAAGATCGCGGATCTTTGGTCGGAGGGCTGGTTGTGACCGACAATGATGAGGTCATCGCCATCAAGGCAAGTGGTCAGATCACTCGCAGCGCGGTTGCCGAGGTTCCGGTCAAAGGCCGTGACACGATGGGGGTCAGGTTCGTTGGGGTGGGTGAGAACGACTCCGTCGTCGTAATCGCTCTCAACCCCGAAACAACAGCAGAAGCAGCACGACTTGCAGACGAGGCTCCTGCGGGTGATGATTCCGATTCGACCTCGGGCGTGGTCGAGGACGATTCCTCGCCCGAGTCAGGACCGGAAGTGTGGCCCGTGACCCCGGACGGGGTACCTGAAGACGCGGTCCAGGAGGATGACAGTGAGTAATGGCAACGCGGAACGGCCCACGGCCCAGGCTCCGAGAGGTCAGAGCTCAGCTAATCGCGTCGAGGTGAATGCGGACGGGCGGCAGGTTGCGCCTACTGCGAATGCCCAGGGCCAGGAGAGCAGGAACGGCCAGAGCAAGGATCCCCGTGCGGAGCAACTTGCGACCACGCGAGCAGCGGGCGCAGCGGCCGCTCGTAACGGCGGGGCTGGTGGCGCTCGTCCGGCAGGCTCTCCGAGCACTCCGCCGATCCATCAGAAGCACCAAGCCGCCCAGCAGACACCGCAGAATCAGGCTTCTTCGCAGCCGAGCCAACAAAGGCCGGGTCCGTCACAGGCGACTTCGCCGCAGCAAGGGCAGGCGGCGCCGGCCCAGCCACGACCGCAACCGCAGACTGGCGGCCAGGCCGCGAACGCTTCGGCTCAGACGCAGTCTCGTCCGCCATCGCCGCCGCCCGCGGCTCCCGGTGCGCGGCCAGCCCCCGGTGCAGTGCCCGTTTGGGATCCGCCGCCGCCTCCAGGACCTAAAGAGTCCCTCTGGACGCGGCTCGGCTTTGGACGGAAGGCCGAAAGGCCTGAAGGCAGTGTGGCTGCGCCGCCTGCGCAGCAACCTCGGGTTACTGCTACGCAGCCGCCGCCGACCACAACTGGTGGGACAAGTACGTCGCCTGCGCAGACACGTCCGAGCGCTCCGGCCGGGCAGCAGGCTGGTACGCCGGTGCAGCCGCGGCCAACATCGGGGGCTCAGCCCGGGCAGCAGGCTGGTACGCCGGTGCAGCCGCGGCCAACATCGGGGGCTCAGCCCGGGCAGCAGGCTGGTACGCCGGTGCAGCCGCAGCCAACATCGGGAACTCAACCCGGGCGCCAGCCCGGCACACCTGGTGTTACCGGCGCCGCAGCGGCTGCTGGTATGGCGGCCGCAGCCACCACACAGGTCCGTCCGCAGGCACCGCCCGGACCGCCTGGCACGCCGCAGAGACCTGGCCGTCCAGGCGAGGCCGCTGGCCGTACGCCCGCCGGTCAGGGCGCGCCAGCTGGTTCCCCTGTCACCCCGCCCCCATCCCGACCGCAATCGCGTACGCCTGCCGGACCGGCGGCACCCACCCGAACGCCGGGTCCCCCGATGCAGCCACCTGCTCCGGCGCCAATGCCGGCAACGGGCCCGGTGCCCGAACCGGAGCTCAGGGACACACTCAGAAACCAACGCGTAGGCGCTGGTGCGGAGGCTGTTGGGCCCGACGCGCAGCAGGCGGCGAAGCACAAGGTGGGCGTTGCCCGGCGTACTCGAAAGGCGCGGCTGCGGCTGTCACGGCTGGATCCGTGGTCGGTGATGAAGACGTCTTTCCTCTTCTCGATCGCCGCCGGCATCATGCTCGTCGCCGCCGTCTACTCCCTTTGGACGGTGCTGAGCACCTCCGGCCTCTTCGAATCGGTCAACGAGATCGTCCGCAGCGTTGTCTCGACGCCGGGCGACACCACCCCGTTCCGGCTTCAGGAGTACATCAACACCCAGAAGGTGATGGGCGTGACAGCCCTGATCGCCTGCGTTGACGTGGTGATCTTCACCGCCCTGGCGACGCTCGGTTCGTTCCTCTACAACCTTGCCGCCACCATGCTCGGGGGCCTCGAGATCACCCTCGCCGAGGACTGACAACGGCCTGCATCAATAGATTTGGGGCGGTTGCTGGGGATCAGCTAGCCTTGCGGTTTGTGCCCATGCGGGCGCTCCTTCAGCATGCGGGCCTATAGCTCAGTCGGTTAGAGCGCTGCCCTGATAAGGCAGAGGTCAGTGGTTCAAGTCCACTTAGGCCCACCCTCGCAAGATCCCTCTGACTAGCCTGAATGCTTCTTCGGAGTGCTTATGTCGATCCGGCCTTTGCCGTAAGAATCGGCTCGGGGACTCTTTCGGGACTCACCTCAGTTTGCGCGTGTCCATCTGAAGTACGTTGTCTGAGTCCTTCGAGCCGCCTCCCAGCAGCGTGTCCAGACGGTCCACCGCCGCCTCCGAACCATCCTCGAACAGGCCGCCGTAGCGGGTCAGCGTGAACGCGACGCTGTTGTGGCCGGCCCACTCCGAAACCTCCCGGACGTTACAGCCAGCCGCGACCAGGATTGCCACAAAGCTGTGCCGCAGGCCGTGGAAGGTGATGCTGGGGATCCCCGCACGGATGACGGCCGGCTGCCAGACGCGGCGACTGAACAGGCTGCGGGCCAGTGGACCGCCCCGCGGGGCCGTGAAGACCAACGCGTCGGACTGCGGACCAACGAAGTTCGCGAGGTGCACCTCCAGTCGACGCATCACCGACCGGGCCACCGGAACGGTGCGCTTTGAGCGGGAGGTCTTCGGCTCGTTACCGAGGGTCACGTGACCGCGCACCTCAACGGCTGTGCTGGCGACTGTGATGCGGGACCGCAGGACGTCGATGCTGCCCCTGGTCAGACCAGCCGCCTCACCCCAGCGCAGACCAGCGTAGGCACCAACGAGCACCATGGCTTTGTACTTGTCGGGCATGGCGTCGACCAGCTGCTCCACCTCCGACTGGGAGAGGAATCGCGGCGGCTTGAGTGGCTCCGAAGGCAGCGGCACGCTGGTTGCTGGGTTGATCGCCAGTCGGTTGTCAGCAATCGCCGCATCGAGACATTGGCGAAGCGCGAAGACAGCTTTGCGGATGGTGGAGGGGGAGAGGCCGGCGGCTCGCATCTCCGCCACCCAGCTTCGAACCGCCGCGTTGGTGATCCTGACCAGCGGGGTGGTGCCGAACCTGGGCAACACCTGCACCTTCAGCGTGATCTCGAGTCGGGTGCGAGTGGTCAGCCTGAGGTCGTGCCGGGTCTGGATCCACTCGGCGGCCCACTTCTCGAGTCGTATCTCACCACGACGGGGATCGCGCCACAGTCCGCTGCCGACGTCGAGCTCGATCTCAGCTTTTCGGCGTTCCGCGTCGACGAGGCGACGTTTAGTCTCGCTGTGCGGTTTGCCGGCCGCGTCGCGATAGCGCACCTTGTAGCGAACGACCGATCTCGTGCGCCCCGACTTGTCTCGCTGCTCAAGCTGGCGGCGTTCGATGTACGCCAC
>JAJTCL010000285.1 GCA_021323255.1 Propionibacteriaceae bacterium
GTCACTGAACGCCCCCGGCGCGTCAGCTCGAACGCGGTCGCCAGCCCGACGATTCCTGCCCCAGCAACAATGACCTGGCTCCCCATTTGTCCATGTCTACCAGCGCCGGGCAGGTCCTGCTGGCTTGGCTCAGACTCACCCTCAGGGAGTGATGTGTGGAGCGAACTGAGCACGCCATACTCAGGCGGATCGAGTCGAGACGGAGGTTGCCGGGAAAGTCATGACTAGCTCAGAGAACGGCGCCACCGTCGTCAAGCGCCGAACCTCGGCCAGAGCCCATCGCGGCACCAAAAGGCGCTTCTCGCGGCCAGCGTCTCGGCTGGTCGAGCGCTGGACGACGATCGACGGCGTTGAGGTCTTCTATCGTGAGTCGCCCAACCCAGCTGGTGCGCGAGTGATGGTGCATCTGCACGGATTCGGGCTCTCCGGGCGCTATCTGATGCCTACCGCTGAAGCACTTGCTGATGAGTTTCATACGCTCGTGCCTGACCTGCCCGGATTCGGCCGCAGTGGAAACGCCATCGAACCGCTCACCATCACCGAGCTTGCGCACGCGGCCGCCGCGTTTCTGGATACCCAAGGCATTGAGAAGGCCACACTGGTGGGAAACTCCATGGGTTGTCCGGTGATTTGTGAGTTTGGCTATCTGTATCCGCATCGGCTGGAGCGAGCCATTCTGGTCTCACCGGCTGGCGGTATCCACAATCAACCGCTCCGGCGAGCCGTACGACAGCTGAGTCACGACGGGTTCCGTGAACCGGTTCGGATGCTGCGCGTCGCCGTGCCTGATTATCTGCGATTCGGTGTGCCCAGCACCTTCCGGATGTTCCGAGCGCTCACCCAATTTCCGTCGCTGGACCGGCTGTTGGGTTTGGACGTGCCCACACTCGCAGTGGCCGGGACTCGCGATCCGCTCATGCCCGGCCCGGCGCGCATCCGCGAGGTCGCAGAGCAAGTTGAACACCGGGTCGTCTTCGTCGCTATCGACGGAGCGGCTCACGCTATCAACTTCTCGCACCCAGGAGAGCTGTCCAACGTCATCCGACAGTTCATGGCCGACCAGCCGATCGTCGATGATCCCAACTCTGAAGGAACCGCACGCGCCTTTGAGCTTTATCGCGGCGTCCATGCCCCTCAACCCACCACGGAATCAGATTCTTAGCCGCTTTAGCCGCCCGAGCCGTTGAGTCCTGCTGTCAGCGCGGCGAGATCGTACGCTGCGCCGAGTGCTTGTTGCGCCGCCTGCACTGTCTGCTCACGCTCAGTCCTCTCGGCCGCCGGTACTGCGGCCTGGATCTCGGCCCTCAGCTGGTCCGCCAAGGCCAGCTGACGGGCGGCTTCTGCCGGATCCCCACGTTGCATGGCGAGCGCCGCAAGCTCGTCGCGGACGCTCGCCTCTCGCCGGCGATCGCCGAGTTTGTGATGTTCGGTCAGGCTTGCCAGCTGCATTCCGAAGGCGCGTTCGGTTTCGCCGCGGAGCCGGGCCACCACGCCGAGCTGATTGAGTGACCAGGCGATCCCCTCACGAAACGACAGCTCCTCGCACATGTCCAGGCACTGGCTGAGCAGCAGTCGCGCTCCGGTGAGATCACCTCGGTAGCGCGCCGTGGTACCCAAGTTGATCAACGCCCAGATCACACCCTCGTAGTCACCCAGCTCGCGCATCGAGCGGAGTGCCTCAGGGCCGATCGCCTCGGCCGTGTCCAGGTCCTCGGTCAGCCAGGCCAGGAAACACAAGTAGTTCAGTTGGACCGCAGCATCATGATCATCTCCGGCTTCCTGAGCTAGCCGCAGGGCCTGACGATGCAGCTCGGCCGACTCCTGGTACCTGCCCTGCTCACGCGCAATCGTTCCCAGCCTGCCGATCGACCAGATCAGGCCTTCTCGATCACCGGTTTCAGCGAAGAGCGCTTGCGCCTCCTCGACCAGCGGCTTTGCCTCCGCGTAGTCGCACTGCAGGAAGGCCAAAGTGCCGGCCAGCACCAGTACGGGCGCCCGCAGTTCCCCTGCTGCGCTCGCACAGGCCCGCAACGCGCTGGCAGCCCAGCGTCTCCCGTCGGTGTAGCGTCCGCGCAGGTAACACCACCGGCCCAGTGCGGCGACGGTACGCAAGGCGATCTCTGGCTCATGTTGGATCGACCAGGTGATCGCCGGCCGGATATTGCCGACTTCTCGGTCGATGATCGACAGCCATTCGTGTTGATCATGCCCGGTCAACCGCCGTGCCGCTCGCTCGACGAGATCGCGGTAATACGCGGCGTGCCGTCGGTGCGTGACGACCCGGTCCGGATGCAACGCGAACCTGCTTCGCGCGTACTGCCTGATCAGTTGCAGTAGTCGGAAGCGCGCCTGTTGGCTGCCCTCGTCCTGGCGTACGACAAGCGACTTGGACACCAGTGAAGACAGCACATCAACGACCTCGATCTCGTCCAGGCCGCCGCCGCACACCTCGGTGACCGCTGCCCGGGTGAAGCTCCCGCCGAACACCGAGAGCCGCTCGAAGATCAACTGTTCGGTGCCGCTCAAGCGCTGGTAGGTCCAGCCGACCATGGCGTCCACGAGTTCCTGCTCACCGCCCGGGCCGGGCGCCTGCAGGATGCTGAGCTCACTGTCCAAGGTGGCGGCCAGCTCGTGCACGGTCAGCACATTGGTTCGGGCAGCGGCCAGTTCCAGAGCCAGTGGCAGCCCGTCAAGCCGATGGCAGATGCGCACCACAGCATCGGCCGCCCGCTGGTCGAGCCGGTTGTTGATCAATGACCGGGCGAGGAACAGCTGGCACGACGGAACACTGTTGAGCTGATCGGCCGGCATGCCGAGCGCCGGCAACTTGAGCGGAACAACGGGGAAGGCATGCTCGCCGGCGACACCGGTGAGGTGGCGACTGGTGATCAAGATCGTGAGCTGCGGCGCGCCGGCCAGGATGGCGCGGCAGAGCTCGGCGCAGGTCGTCAGGTGATGCTCGGCGTTGTCGATCACCAGCAGGCTCGACAATGGCCGCATATGGTCGATGATCTCCCCGACGGTGGGGCTTGGTGAGCCGCGTACCCCGAGCGCTCCAGCCAGCGCGCTGAGCACAGTCGACGGATCGTTGAGGGTTCCGATCGGGAACCAATGCACACCGTCGGGGAACCGCGGGGGCTCGATTGCTGCGTATTCGACGGCGATCCTGGTCTTGCCTACTCCCGCCGGCCCGAGAAGGGTGAGTAGCCGAATGTCGTCGCGCTCGATGAGTTCGGCCAGCTCTCGGAGCTCTGCGTCCCTGCCGATCGGACGGTCGGCGAAGACTGGAAGTGAGGGGACCGACGGTTCACTGAAGTTGGCTGAGGCAAACAGGGTGGAGCGGTCAGACTCGGGCAGGCGCAGGCCTTCGGCCAGCAGTCGCATGGTGGTCAGTCGTGGTGAACGGCGGCCGCGCTCGAGGAGTGAGACGGCTTCCGGGCTCAGGCCGGCGCGGGCCGCAAGGGTTTCCTGTGAGAGGCCGGAGCGCCTGCGCAGGCGTCGCAGCTCCTCACCGAACAGATTCATCTTTTCCTTGCCACATGAGCAAATGTTCTTGCCAGATTGGATCAGTTCTCGCTACGTCGGCCGTCTGAGCGAATCACTCATTGTTCGTCTGCTGTTCGTGGTCGCACATTTGCCGCAGTGTTCAAGATATGTGAGGCGGCCTTTGGGGGCTAGGCCAGCTGTTGAGGGGGATTCCAGCCGATCCCGTTTGCTGTGAGGGGGTTGCGGCCTGGAGCCTGGAGGGTGTTGGTCAACGGGGGCCCGCTTGGCGTAGCGGGATGGCCGGCACCCTCCAACTTTTTGGGCGCTTCGTGCGCACGTCGCGCTCTGTTCGATTGCTCGCTCCGCTCGCGGCGATGTTCGCTGGGTTGCCGCTGTCTTCGTCGGATCTGACGGAACGGAAAAGCGTTGTTCCGCCATCCCCTCCTGCAGATCGGCGGCGCGAACATCGAGATCCGCCTACTTCGTCGTCGCTCTCAGAGGAAAGAACGCCTCCTGCGGTGCGCGATTGCGCGAGCAATCGGCTGTCCTCGTGCCATTGCGCGAGCAATCACTATTGAAGGGTGGACTTCTGGACGGGCTGGCCCTACCCGGTCGCCGTTACCGCCTTGTTCGTCGTCGTCATGCTCCGAGCAGGCGCAACGTATGCGATCGGGCGGGCAGCGCAGGAGGGCGTACGCCGGAGCCGGCTCTCCCGTGTGATGGCCAAACCTCGCTTTGCTCGGATGCAGCAGATGGTTGCTCGTTGGGGGG